>JAJGAH010000006.1 GCA_020844525.1 Eubacterium sp. | reverse complement strand
GGAGGGCGTTGCCTATGAGATGAAGGTCAATTACGATGCCCTTGCAGGATCGGGTGTGCATTTTCAAAAGCTGCACGCTACGGGCGGAGGTGCCCATTCGAAGGTGTGGATGCAGATGAAGGCCGATGTGCTGAATCTGCCGATCACGGCACTGCAGACCGTGGATGCCGGCACCGTTGGTTCCGCCATGCTGACCGGAATCTGTACAGGCGCTTTCCGTGATCTTCATGATGCAGCTTCTCACATGGTGCAGGAGCGGGAGACATATCAGCCGAGAGCAGATATGCATGAAAAGTATATGAGAATTTACGAACGGTACAGGAAGCTCTATGCTGCTGTCCGTCCGCTGATGCAGGAGGAAAAGACATGCTTGTAAATCTGAAGGAAATTCTTGCAATGGCAGAAGAAAAACACTGCGCAGTCGGCGCATTCAATACACCGAATCTGGAGTGCGTCAATGCGGTGCTCGGCGCCGCTGAAAAACTGCAGGTTCCGGTGATCATTGCCCATGCGCAGCTGCATGAGGAGGTATCTCCCCTTGCAAAGATCGGGCCCGTGATGCTGCAGGCGGCAAAGGCAGCTGCTGTTCCGGTATGTGTGCATCTGGACCACTGCGAGGATCTGGACTATATGCAGAAGGCGCTGGACCTGGGCTTTACCGGTGTCATGTATGATGGCAGCACGCTGCCCTATGCAGAAAATCTTGCCAATACAAAGAAGGCAGTTGCCATGGCAAAGAACTATAACTGCGGCGTAGAGGCAGAACTCGGTGCGCTTGCCTCCCGTGAGGGAGGAGCATCGAATGCATCCGGACCGGTGTATACAGATCCCGATGAAGCGGTTGCATTCTGTAAGGAATCCGGCATTGACGCCCTTGCCCCCAGCTTCGGAACAGCCCACGGAATTTATAAAGCAAAACCGGTACTGGACCTTGATCGTGTAAAGGTGATAGCAGAAAAAACCGGACTCCCGCTCGTCATGCATGGCGGAAGCGGTGTCAGTCCCGACGATTACCGCACAGGAATCCGCAACGGTCTGCGGAAGATCAATTATTACAGCTACATGTCCAAGGCAGGAACGGAAGCTGTCCGAAAGCTGCTTGCCACTGAGGATGTGACTTTCTTTCACGATCTCGCATTTGCCGCGGAAAAGGCGATGGAGGCAGATGCCGAGAAGGCAATGCGGGTTTTTGCAGGACTCTGATTTTCAAGATCCTGTCCCTGCCTGTTGGTATTACTTTCCAAACAGGTCGCTGTGTGTTCCGGTGCGGGCTAAAGTCAGCACCAGCACATCATCTTCGATACGGTAGATCAATAGCCAATCCGGAAGGATGTGGCACTCACGATGCCCGATCCAATTTCCGGTCAGCGCGTGGTCACTGTTATTATCGGGAAGTGATTCGCCCATTGCAAGTGTGGCGATCACTTCCTCTAACAGTTCGATTTTTAATCCTCTTTTCATTGCAAGCTTGAAATCTTTTTTAAATTGCGTGGTATGCTTGACTGTGTATTTTGTTTTTCTCATGCTTTCAGATCTGCAAAGAGTTCATTCAGATTGTTGTAACCTTTCACAGATGGATCTTTTGCAATCCTTTCCGCCTCCAGCATGGCGGCGATTGTTTCCTTATTAGGCTGATTTAGAGAAATTTCAAAGGGAATGCGGCCCTCGCGGAGTGATTGGCGTACAAAGATATTGAACGCCGTAGACAGATTCATACCGAGTTCCCCGAAGAATGCGTCAGCCTGAGCTTTCAATTCTGAATCCATACGAATACTGATATTGGTAGTAGAACCAGCCATAATACCATCTCCTTTTCTTCAAGATAAGTATATTATACACATTTTGCACGAAAATATCAATGCATTGCACGAATAACATCGCATAAACCAAAATCCTATCATATCATATTCCCAGTGCGAAGATTTACAAAAACCACTTCCGCTCCTATACTGAAAAAGACACCCTGTGCAACAATGAAATCCTGTGTGGCATATGAAGGGGTTTACATGCCTGTGCAGGTCTGTATATGTCAGCTATGAGAAAAGGACAGGAGCATCTTTATGGATTCCGAAGAGACAAAGAAGGAAGAAACAGTGGAAAAAATTTCCTCCCTGCCGCTGCGTAAGCGGCTGGTGAAGCTTTTTCTGTCAACGCTGTATCTCAGTGCTTTTACGTTTGGAGGCGGCTATGTCATCGTGACCCTCCTGCAGAACAAATTTGTCAATGAACTGCACTGGATTGACGAGGACGAAATGCTTGACCTTGTGGCAATTGCACAGTCCTCACCCGGTGCCATTGCCGTCAATGGCGCAATCGTTGTGGGATATAAGGTTGCGGGGATACCTGGCGTACTCTGCTCGATTCTCGGGGCGATTCTGCCTCCGTTTCTGATTATCACAGTCATTTCCATGTTTTATCAGGCATTCAGCAGGAATGTCGTTGTACAGGCACTTCTGAAGGGGATGTCATCCGGTGTGAGCGCGGTGATTCTCTCTGTGGTTTGGGACATGTTTGTCGGGATCTGGAAGCAGCGGGATGCAGTCCTGCTGATCATCATGGCAGGCGCCTTTGCGGCCAATTACTATTGGAATGTGAATGTGGCGCTGATCATTCTTATCTGCGCCGGGATTGGATTTGTCCGGACGCTCTGGAAAGTACGCAGAGGAAAGCAGGACGACAGAAAGAGCGATAAGAAAAGGAAAAGCCTCTCTGACGGGCAAGGAGGCAAATCATGATCTATCTTGAGCTTTTTCTTGCATTTCTGCAGATCGGGGCCTTCAGCTTCGGAGGCGGGTATGCTGCGATGCCTCTGATTCAGGCGCAGGTCATTGACAAATATCACTGGATGACGGCGAAGGATTTTACGGACCTTGTGACGATTTCACAGATGACGCCCGGCCCGATTGCTGTCAATGGGGCCACCTTTGTCGGTCATCAGGTGGCTGGCATTCCAGGTGCGATTGTCGCCACGATCGGCGTGATTCTGCCATCCTGCATTTTTGTGACGATCCTCGCCTATTTCTATACGAAGTACCGGAAAATGGCGATGCTGCAGGGAATTCTGCAGACACTGCGTCCGGCGGTTGTCGCACTGATTCTGGTCGCCGGGCTGACGATTCTGATTCCATCGCTGTTTGCAAATGGCAATGTTTCGTTTGCTTCCGGCAACTTCCAGCTGTTCCCTTTTCTGCTGTTTCTGGCGGCGCTTTTTGCGCTTCGGAAGTGGAAGGCTGATCCCATTCTCGTCATGGTGCTCTGCGGGGTGGCGGAGCTGGTGATGCAGGCGGTGACGGGATGGAAGTGAGAAGTGTCAGCATCGCATATTGATACTACAAAAAATTCGTTTTGTCCATTACATAGCGCTTATCTTCTATTGGAGAAGGTCCTTTTAATGATAAAATGATAGATATAAACAAATGTTTTTTGAAATCAGAAGGTAAGCAATATGGGTGAATCAAATGGAATCGAATTAGGAGCGGCAAATTCACTCTACACCAAGCATATTCTGACGGATGTAGGGTGTAGAAGCATCTGGGACGATAAATCCTATTCTAAATACAGGGATTTATCTTTACAGAATATGCAATTACTTGACAAGGTGAGGGCGCAGTGTGGAATAAAATTTCCGGCAGACATGGAAGGGGAGCATTGGATTTGACTGAAGAAAGACAGAGCTTTTTTCTGCATGACAAAAATTTTTATAAGACGCTTTTTTCCATGATGATTCTGCTTGTGCTGCAGAATATTATCACATACAGTGTGAATGTGGCTGACAATGTGATGCTTGGAGCATATAGTCAGACGGCCCTCTCGGCAGCGGCAGCGGTCAATCAGATTCAGTATGTGCTGCAGCAGTTTACGGTGATGGGGCTTGGTGAAGGTATTGTGATCCTTGCAGGGCAATACTGGGGGAAAGGTGATACTGACACCATGCAGAAAATAGCCGGAGTGGGTATTACTTCTGGTGTGGTGGCGGGAATTGTACTGATGGTCTGCGCCTTTCTGATTCCGGACAGGATGATTGGCCTTTTTACCAATGATCAGGAGATTATCAGAGAAGGCGTCTCCTACCTGCGGATCATTCGATATACCTATGTCCTCTTTATTATCAATAATCTTCTGCTTTCTGCGCTTCGGAGTATGCAGGTTGTGCGTATTGCCTTCATTGTTTCCTGCATTGCCCTTGCGGTTAATGCGTCAATCAATTATGTACTGATTTTCGGAAAATTCGGTGCGCCCAGAATGGGGATTTCCGGTGCAGCCATTGGTACTCTGATCGCGACTGGATGCGAGACGATCATTATTCTTGTCTATATAAGACGGAGCAGATCCGTACCGGTCCGATTTTTTATACGAAAAATGTTTGGCTATGATCGCAACATTGTCCGGGATTATTGGAAGGTGAGCAGTTCGTGCGTACTTTCAGCAATTACCTTTGCCAGTGCAGTAGCGATTCAGACTATGATCTTTGGCCATTTGAGCGCAGATGCGCTTGCTGCGTCAAGTGTTGCCGGGACCTTCTTTCAATATACCAAAATGATTCCCTCCGGAGCTGCGGCAGCCGCTGGTGTGATGATTGCCAAAACGGTAGGAAGCGGAAAGCATGATATGCTCAAACCGATGGTTCATTCACTGGAGTTTATTTTCTTTGGTGTCGGGGTTGTTGCCTGTATTATATTGCTGGGCATCCGTTATCCGGTTGTCTCTTTCTATGAACTTACCGATCGTGCGGCGTCTTATGCGAGAATGCAGATGCTGATTCAGGCCTTTGTCTCGATTGCCATGAGCTATCAGATGCCATGCCAGATGGGAATCATCCGGCCTGGTGGGGATGCAAGGTATTCAATGATCAGCGATCTGATATACAGCTGGCTGATTACAGTGCCTCTGGGTCTGCTCGCAGCCTTTGTATTTCACTGGGATTTTGGTGCGGTTGTATTCTGTCTTAATCTTGACCAGATTCTGAAGGTATTCACTGTGGGCTATAAGACAAATTCCTTTACATGGGTACATTTACTAACATCGAATTCCCGGAAATGATAATTTACTGCGCCCGGCGGATGTCGCGCTGATTCTGGTCGCCGGGCTGACGATTCTGATTCCGGCATTATTCGCAAATGGCAGCGTTTCCTTTGCATCCGGAAACTTCCAGCTGTTCCCGTTTCTGCTGTTTCTGGTGGCGCTCTTTGCGCTGCGGAAGTGGAAGGCAGACCCCATCCTCGTCATGGTGCTGTGCGGGGTGGCGGAGCTGGCGATGCAGGCGGTGACGGGGTGGAAGTGAGTGGCTCACGATTAATGTAAACCGGAAAGCTTTTTGTATATATCTCCACGAGAACCGCCAAGCAGTGTTTGTACAACTACAATCTGTTGATTGATAAGCGTGTATATTACACGATAGTCTCCAAGCCTTATTCGGTAATAGTCAGCCCGTTTCCCTTGTATTTTGCGGACATTTACAGACTCAGGATGGTCGCCGACCATCAGGATGCGAATAGATTGCTCATATTGCTCACGAACCTCTTCGTGTTTTCGAAAGAACTTCTCTGCGATTTTTGTATATTGAATGATATATTCCAAATGAAACACGGCTTTCTATCAGATGGAAAAATGCTTGGTAGACACGATTTCCAGGTCATCGTCGGACAAACTGTCGATGGAATTCAGTACTTCTTCTGTTTCTTCCGGATCTGCATTCCTGGCGTTAATGGTTAGCCGATAAAATGGATCCTGTTTTAATTTGGCAGAATAATCAGCGATAGCATTTTTGATATAGTCGGTTACGGACATATGGAAAATATTCGCAATTGATTTCATTTCTGCTATTTCTTTTTCATCCATTTTGAAATTCATAGCTTTCACAGACATATTTGTTGCCTCCTTTTGCGTACATATAGTATATACGATAAATACAATAATTACAATGCCTGTTCGAGAAATAATAACTGCCGATTCAGAGTAATTGATAAGGAGAGGAAGAATTGATGGCAAATAAAAGGTGTGCAGAGGTGAGTACATTTCAGTCCGGATTTTATCCGCCCCTTCAGGTCATAGCAGATGCGCTGGAGCTTGCCGGAATCGACTACCGGTATCCTGTGCCATCTGACCGGTTTCACTTGCACGGAGTGCGGATTTTTCAGAAGGAACGTCCTGTCGATCCCAGCTATATATATCTATGCAGGAAAGAAGATCTGTCCGGAGTACCGGAGTTGGAGACAGTGCCTTTTCCATCCAGGAGCGTGCCAGTTTCATTGTCGGAAGTATCCTTCCTTGTGCAATGCCCGGATTTGGATGCGATCTTTTCAGAATCCTCGTCTTCTGAGGAATCGGTTTCTCATGGATCTTTATCTTCCAGGGAAACAATATCTCATGGGCCTTCATCTTCTGGTTTCCCGGGGGCTTCTGCAGCAGATCAGAATATCCCGGGCCGGATTTATTTCAGTGCGAAGCACAGCCTTCCGGATATTCTGACACTGGTGCAGGATACCTTTGACCGTTTTCATGGTTGGGACCTTGGCATCCAGGAGGCGTTTCTTCTGCAGACCCCGCTGCAGGAGATCTTTGACCTGAGCCAGGATATCTTTCGGAACCCTATTTTTCTGCATGATCGTGATTTTGTGATTCTGGCGGAGTGTAACCACAAGGAGCAGATGATGAAGCGGGGAAGAGACCGCAGAACAGGGCGGCCCATGGTGCAGATGAGCCTTATCAATGACTTTCGCACAGATCCGGTTTATATAGAGGGCCTGAAGGCCAGAGAACCGGTGATGTACCCTTCTGAGCAGACCGGATATCAGATTCTGTATAGGAACATCTGGCAGGGGGATATTTATCGGGGCAGAATTCTGGACCTCGAGGTAGACAGCCGGATTCTTCCCGGAGATTTTGCAATTATAGATTATCTGGGAAAGCTGCTGGAGCATTTTCTGTATGCAGGGGATCTTCGGAAATTCAGCATATCGGATGAGGAAAATGATATGCTGGAAGCATTGTGTGATAAGAAAGCCACAGATGAACAGAAAATTATGAACTATCTGCAGTTTCAGAAGTGGAAAAGAAATGACCGCTACGTCGTCATGCGTATTGTTACGCAGCAGCGGGAATTTAATATCATTTCTTCCTATGCGCTGCTGAATCAGATCAATACGATTTTGGCCGCAGGGCGGGCTTTTTTTCATCAGGAGGGCATCACACTTGTTGTGAATTTGTCCTATGCCCATGAAAAAACGGCAGATGTCGTCAGCAGGCTTGCCGTGCCCATGCGGGACAGTCTTCTGAAAATCGGCATCAGCTCCGAATCCCGTGACTTTCTGCAGATCGGCACGCTGTTTGATCAGGCAAAGATTGCACTTTCCTTCGGACTCTCCAGTGACAGTATGATCTGGTATTACTACTTTGACCAGTACATGCTGGAATATATGTTGCAATGCTCCACTGGCAGTATGCCTGTGGAGCTGCTCTGTACAGATGCATTGTTAAAGCTTATGGAATATGATCAGAAGAATAGTACAGAGCTATTTCAAACCCTTGAAGCCTACCTGCTCCATGACAGAAATGTACTGCAGACCTCAAAGGTGTTGTTCATTCATCGGAGCACGCTCACCTATCGTCTGGAAAAAATTCAGAAGCTGATCGGTGTGAATCTTGACGATCCAAAGGAGCGGCTGAAGCTGATGATGTCTTATTATATGATGAGCAGTAGCAGCAATCATGCATAACGACATTGAGGTCAAAAGGAAAGCATGAAAAAATGTCTTGAAATCCGAACATTTGCAGACAAGCAAGAAGTCACATGGTACTTCTTGCTTGTCGAAACCGTGAGAATTTCAAGACATTTTTATTTTGAGCCCACATCTTTTACTCGTTATATCGTGTAAAATAGGCCTTCGTACTATGGAAGCAGGATAAATGCCTTCCCGGAAGGGGCGTTTTCTGTCAAGCCTTCTTCCGTGCTTCAATCTCCGTCGTATACTGATCAACCTTGTCTCTGGTCAGGCGGAATCCGAATGCCAGACAGAGCACAGCGATGATCAGCGCGATGGCGGGGATCATCATGAATCCTGCACTGATGGCGGTCTTCAGCTTGTCGGTTGCAGATGCCGGATCGATATCCGATTGAAATGCACCGGCAGCCAGGCAGGCGCTGATGATGATGCCTCTGGTCATGATGGAAACCTTCAGCGGTACATTCTGCAGACCGCTGATCCATCCTGCCGCGTTCTTTCCGGTCTTCCACTCACTGTATACGATGGTATCGCCATAGAGCGCAGGGGTGCAGGCATAGGTGATGCCATATCCGAACAGCGCCGCTGACATCAGGATGAGGACCAGCATGACGTTGTTGTGTCCGATAAAGGCGAGGATCAGCAGAACGGCCTGTATGGCCATGACACCGATGGTGGTATTTCTTGTGGAGAAGCGGTTGCTCAGGGTCTTGCTCAGGTATGCACCGATGATGCAGAAAATATTCGTTACCAGGATATACACCGGCGTCAGCGCGGAATTGTTCGCGACGTACAGGAAGTAGTAGCTTGCAAAGCCCATGCAGATAAAATTAAACATGAACTTAGCCAGGTCTGCGATCAGCAGCGCAATCAGCGGCGGGTTCTGGGCCAGTGCCTTCAGAAGGTCCTTGCCGCTGGTCCGGTCTTTTGCAGGTGCCTTTGCGCTCGCAGCACCTTCTGCAGGGGCAGTCTCCTCATATCCCTTGAACATGCGGAAGTGTGCATAGTACAGGACAACAAACAGGATGCCGAAGCAGAATGCGGCGCCGCCATACATATTGACCTTGCCGATGATTCCTGCGGCCACCGATGCAACGACCGGTGCTGCATAAGAGAAGATTACCTTGGAGGCATTCGACCAGGCTGCTCTGGTTGCTGCCAGCTGGGAGCGTTCCTCCGGTGTTTTGCCGGCCACGGAGATCATAGACACGTTTGCCACATAGGCGAAGTTCCAGCATACATGGCTGGCGATCGCCGCCACAATGATGATGACGGCGGACAGAATCCCGGACCCGATCTTTACAAACTGGAAGGCATAGAGGAATGGAACAATCCAGGGTATAGCGACCAGCCAGGAGCGGTAACGGCCCCATTTCATGGGCTTGGAGCTGTTGATGATGGCTCCGTAGATCCAGGACAGAAGGGCATCTACCGTACTTGCAACAGTTGTGATCATCGTCACTATCGGAAGTGCAAACTGTGCGAGGTTGGTCAGGAAAAAGTTGAAATAATAGCTCTCGATGCTTGACATCAGATTGAAGCCGAAGTCACCGACACCGTAAAAGGCTTTTAATTGTCTGCTCAGCGGCTTATGAGCCGGGGCAGAAGCTTTCTGATCTGCCATAAGTGTTTATCCCCCTTTGAACACCAGAACATCTCTTCATCGTGTTTCTTTAAAACATTTCCTTGCTCATGTTGTCAATTTCCTCTGACAGAGCCTGATATACGCCGTCGTAGGTGCTCATCGGGCCACCCTGGGATGCACACGGGATATAGTAGAGTTTTCCGTATTCTGTGCAGGCGCGTCTCACCTGGTCGGCCACCTCCTGTCTTGTCCAGCCGGGATGATCGACGGAAGCGGAGTCGATGCCGCCCATGAAGGAGATTTTGCCTCCGTAGGTGTCGATGCATTTCTTTACATCATTTCCGGTCATGATACCCTGCCAGATATCGATACCCATCTCAATCATGTCCGGAATCAGAGTGGCCGCATAGGAGTCGGAATGATGAACGATCAGCTGCACGCCTCTTTCCTTGTAGTAGCCGTAGATCTGCTTGTAGGCATCCAGGAAGAACTCCTCAAACATTGCCGGGGAGAAGAAGGTAGAACGCTGGCTTCCCCAGTCATCATGATGGAATACCGCATCGATGTGAAGGTGATCACAGGTCTCCCTTGCGGCGTCCAGCTCCCACTCCGTCAGATACTTGATCAGATCATGCATGTCGTCCGGCTCTTCATAGAAGTTCATCATGGCATCCTCCATGCCCATGAAGTAATGCAGACTCTCAAAGATTCCGGGTGCCTGGAAGTTGGAGACAAATTTGTCTTTTCTGTCTACAGCCTCTGCGGAGGCAATAGCCGGTTCCCATGCAGCCTCCGGGAATACCGGTGAGGGTGCGTGAATTGTGGTTTTCCATTCCGTGATGTCCTTCAAAAGACGATGTGCATCGTCGTGAACCGGGAAGGGACCTGGTGTTCCAACCGGCCAGGAACGGGTAACTCCCCATTCGTTGGTGACATTGAGTTCGCCGTATTTCGGTGCCTTATAGGTACCACGAATCGGATCATTCATGATGATGGAGAGGTACTCGAACTGATTGACAAATCGGTCCGGATGTCCTCCGTGAATGGTTTCCAGCAGATTTTCTCTTTTTGTAAGCATAATAAAACCCTCCTGCATGCCAGATTTATTGTTTGATATTCACAATAAAAACATAGCATCGGAGGGAATTGTGGTCAATATGCACGACAAAAAGGACACAAAGTTCCGCAGTTTCGCAGAATGCACACAAAGCAATTCCGCAATTTTGCGGATAAAATCGTCCCTATTCTTTGCTGCTCATTTCTGCAATTTCTCCAATTGGCATATCGGTTTCCATCAGGAGCTGCTGCGCCTCCCCGATCTTTCTCTCCATGACGTATTGCATCGTGCTTCTGCTGACAGCAGGCGTAGTCAGCAAGAGAGAATGTTGAGAGTACGCTAATTTTACATTTCGTTGTGGACACGCTCCAGTGCATCGATGATGCCATAGAGCCGGGCCTTGTCCTCTGCAGGCCAGTCTGTCATGATACAGATCATGTAGGGACCGCTGGTAGCATAGACGATGCCGGCATCATTGACATTCATCAGCCCTGCGTGCCGGTAGTACCATCCTGCCTTCGTCCGTGTGGTATACTTCCTGCCGAGCCGGTCGTGAATCGGGGAGAAGTTCGGGGACTCGCTGAGGGCACCCAGTGTGTCGCCGAGTTCTCCGCGGTTGTAGTACTGGAAATTCAGGATCCAGAGCTTGCCGAGCTCTCTCGGAGTGATATAGGTGTATTTCGTATTTGCACGGCTTGTATTTACGCCTGCCCGGGTCATCCAGTTACGCATGCTGCCGGTACCATAGCGGTTCCAGAGGGAGGCATAGGCATCGTTGTCAGAATATACCAGGATGCTGCGGACAGTACCCATGTTGGCACGGATGGCACCGGGGTTATGGGCAACCAGACTGATGACGTATGGTCCCTTCATGGTACTCATGGAAAAAAAGGTACGGTCACAGCCATACTGGACACCCTTCCCGGTTCCCAGATCCACCATGATAAAGCCGGCATGGTGGCCGGAGGCCTGTGCAGTGTTAATTCCATTCTGCAGAGCCTGTCTTGCACCGCTGCTGAGTTTGAAATTGCCAAAAGTGGAAATGCTGGCACTGCCTGAAGAGGTATTGACAGACTTCAGGATATCCTCAGGACTCTTGATAAAGGGCTTTGCAACAGATTTAGGTGCAGAGGTGTTTTTGGAAACGAGAAGGATCTGAATACCCTCCAGACGCAGGCTTTGTCCGTCTGTTCCTGCTTCCTCTCCGTTCTTTGCCCACCCAAGCCATCCGAATTTCTGGGCATGTACGCGATACCAGATGTCATATTGCGCTGCCATATCGCCCGTAAGCCGGATCTGGATAGCTTCAAGGCGTTTGGACTTTCCGAGGGTTCCGCTGATTTCTGAATCCTTTTTCCATGTACCTTCCCATCCGTAGTTCTGAATCTGTGTCCGGTATTCGATAGAACCGGAAACAGGTGTGTTCTCCAGATGAATCCGAATGCCTTCCAGACGTTTGGACTGTCCCGAAGTTCCGGCTGTTGCCCCGTTTGTCCTCCAGTCCTGCTAGCCATAGGTCTGTACATGGGTGCTATAGACTACAGATGGTGGACCTTCGATAAAGGACCTGGTATCAGATTTCGGAGCGGAGCCATTTTTGGCGATGAGCAGGATCTGACTACCCTCCAGACGCAGGCTGCATCCGCTGGTTCCGGCTTTCTCACCATTCTTAGCCCATCCAAGCCATCCGAATTTCTGGGCATGTACGCGGTACCAGATGTCATATTGCTTTGCCATGTCACCTGTAAGCTGAATCTGAATAGCCTCGAGACGCTTGGATTGTCCAAGAGTTCCGCTGATTTCGGAATCGGTTTTCCATGTGCTTTCCCATCCGTAATTCTGGACGTGCGTCCGGTATTCGATTGAGCCGGAAACTGGTGCGTTTTCCAGATGGATCCGGATACCCTCGAGACGTTTGGACTGACCAGTTGTTCCGGCTGTTGCCCCGTTTGTCTTCCAGTCCTGCCAGCCATAGGTCTGTACATGGGTCATGTAAGATACGGAAGGCGCAGCTGCCTCCCCGGTTTCTGTCTCACTGCCATTGGCGGTAAGCGGATTTTCCTGGGGTGCTTCTTCCTGCTGTTCTGCCTTTTGTGTATCAGCATCAGAAGTGTCAGCATCAACAGAGGGTGATTCTGTGGTCTCTGTGCTTTGGGCGTCAGGTTTCAGAGATGCATCGCCGGCAGTATTTGCCTCCTGGTTCCCGATGCCGGTACCTGATGTATTTGCATCCTGTCCTTCAGCACCTGCAGTATTTGCATTCTGCATCGATGATGTTGAAGAAGAACTGTTTGATGCATCTGGCGAGGAACTTTTCTCGGCTTCGGACGCTGCTGGCACGTTTGTGGACGTATGATTTTTGGTTCCCGGATCTGTTTCTGCAGAAGCTGTCGTCGTTTCTGTTTCTGCCGCGGATGCCAGGATGGTTGTTTTATCTGCGGCCAGAATGTTTTCCGGGAACAGGGTAACCAGGAGAGTGGCAGATAATAACAGGACCGGTAGTTTCTTTTTCCATTTCATTTTCCTTTTCATGTATAATTCCCCCTCATGTATCGGTTTTTACATCCTTTCTGGCATTCTGCGATGCCGGGAAGTTGTGGGCAAAATCAAAAGAACCGCTCGAATACGCAGGATGGAGCTGTCTGGATGATGCCGTAAACAGGATGAATAATATTATTAAAGCGTTGAAATTCTATCAGAATGTTATATACATTTTAAAATATTTTTACGTTATTTTACTTTTGATTCTGCGCTGAAATAAATGGACCACTGTGCCAGAATCATACATCCTGGCAAAACCGTTTGCTTTCTGGAGATAGGGCGTATAATATGGGAAGAGTCAAAATATGGTCGTTTTTAAGAATCAGGATATTGATGCTTTTTTTATGAAGCAGTCTTAGAAAAATTACAGAGAGGAAGATTTATCAGGAAGGGCTTTATCATGAATATTGTGCTTTATGAACCGGAAATCCCCTACAATACGGGAAATATCGGTCGGACCTGCGTGGCGGCGGACACCCGTCTGCATCTGATCCGGCCCCTTGGCTTCAGCCTGGACCAGAAGGAAATTCACCGGGCAGGCCTGGACTACTGGCCAAAGCTGAAGCTGTCTGTCTATGACAGCTATCAGGATTTTCTGGACAAAAATCCGGGTGCCAGAATCTGGATGGCGACGACGAAGGCCCATCGGCTTTATACGGATGTGTCTTATCGGGAGGATGATTTTCTGATGTTCGGGCCGGAGAGCAGAGGGATACCGGAGGAGATTCTGGTGGACCATGAGCCGGAATGCATCCGCATCCCGATGTATGAGGACACCCGCTCCCTGAATCTCTGCAATTCTGCCGCCATCGTGCTTTATGAGGCACTCCGGCAGAACCAGTTTCGGGGGCTTCGCCTGCACGGGGAGCTGCACCGCCTCCACTGGAAAAACTGAAAGGACAGAAAACAGCCTGCCGCATCATGTAAAGTACATGTTGTGGCAGGCTGTGCGTTATTATTTACTCCAGTTCTGTATGAATCCTTCGCCGAAGGCTTCACTGACTGTGGCGACGATAAAGAAGGGCTTCCGGTCATGCTTGTGGACGATCTCCTTTAATTCCGGAAGATCACGGTTTGCGCAGACGACAACGAGGATGTCCCTTGTCTTTCCGGAGTAGCGCCCGGTGCCCCGGATGCTGGTAATGCCGCGGTTCATCTCGAAGAGAACATCATTGGCAATGGCATCGCTCTGGTCAGAGATGATGAGTGCAATTTTTGCCCGTTTGCCGTGATCGAGCAGCACATCAATGACGCGGCCCATGACAAAGACAGCAATGACAGCGTAGGCAGTATGCTCTACACCGAAGACAAAAAAGCCGATGACAACGATAATGCCGTCTATCACCTGCATCAGGCGTCCCATGCTGATCTGCGGAAAAACTGCGAGGTGCAGGGTGCGCGCAAGCATGTCGGTGCCGCCGGAGGTGGCTCTCGCCATCAGGACGAGACCGCATCCGGTACCGAAGCAGACACCGCCGTATAGCGCCACCAGCAAAAGCTGGTCCTGATGAATGACATACGAACAGCGTGGAAGAATGGCGAGCTCCACAGACATTATCGCCCAGGAGAAGGCAGTCCGCAGGATACTCCGAAATCCCTCAATCCGGGCCGAGAAGAGAAAGAGCGGGATGTTCAGCACGACATTGCTGACCCACAGAGGGACGCCACCGGGTACAAGCCCTGCCGTCAGGTGCTTGATGATAATGGACAGGCCGGAAAAGCCTCCTGTGACGAGACTTGCCGGATCCAGAATGTACTGCACACCAAGTGCCATGATGGTTGTTCCGATAAAGATCAGCGCTGCGTCCTTCAGATGCAGCTTCGCCTTTTCCTGGTTGTGTTCTGATGCAAAAACCGCCATATGCTATATCCCCCGTTCACACACAACCGCACAGGAACAGCAGATTGTGCTGTTCCTGTGCGGTTATAGTTATATTTATCCAGACTTTCTTACAAAGTACTTAAAAAAGATTATAGCATAGTAATGCGGATTTTTCTGCACTTTTCAGACAGATGCCGGAAACTTCAGCGTTTCAGGAAATCAATCCTCCTTCAGGCGGGTCCAGAAAATCACACCAACAAGATTTACAACTGCAAGCGTAATCCAGCATGCCCGGAAGGCGCCGGTTGCATCGACAATTCCACCGACAATCATCGGAGACAGAATGGACGCCATCTGGAATACGCAGTTCTGCACACCCATTGTGGATGCAGAGAGGCCGGAGGGTGAGTATTTGGTCACAAGGGCATTCAGCTGTGCGTTTGGCAGATAGGTCAGGAATCCGTAGATGAATCCGATGACACAGAGCGCTGCGGTTCCGGTCGTATTTCCGAACAGGATGGTGAAGATCGAAATCAGAACGTATACGGCGATCAGATATTTTTTCATTCCAAGGTGGAGTGCCTTGACGATAAAGCCGGTAAGCAGAGATCCGATGACGCCGCCTATGCTGTAGATTGTCATGACATTTGCCGCCTGGTTGGCACTCATGCCCAGATTGTTCAGGTATGTGTTTGCCCAGGTAGAGACACCGAGATTCAGGAACATATAGAAGAACCCGCCAAAGCAGACACAGATCAGGTTTCTGGTGGAAAATACAATTTTGATGCCGGTCAGAAGATTCGGCTTCACGCCGTTCTGGGCCCGGGTATTCCGGATAAAGAGGAAAACCAGGACTGCAATGATGATCGCAATGCATCCGATGACGCGGAAAGCTGCGCGCCATCCATAAGAGGTCAGAATCGCGGCACCCAGCTTGTTGGCCAGAGTCAGACCAAGGGTAGGACCTACCAGAAGGACGCCGAACGCAATGCCGCGGTCCTTCTGCTCGAAGCTTTCGCTGATGACCTTTGTGCAGCAGCTCATGACAACGCCGGCACCAAGACCTGTCAGCACACGCAGGGCAAGACCGGCGCTGTAGCTTTGGATCAGTGACATGCAGATGGTCGCCAGTCCGGAAATGGCAAGTCCTGCGGACATCGTGATTTTGACACCGATCCGGTCGGCAAGCGTGCCGCCGGGGATCTGTGTAATGACATAACCGATGAAAAAGGCTGACATGAAGGAGCCTGCGGCCACATTGCTCATGCCAAGCTCGCCCATGACGGTCTTGCTGACTGGTGACCAGACAAAGCGTGTCATGAATGTGACGGCAAAGGAGGCCAGAAGCAGCAGGAGGATCAGCCACCTGCTCTTGCTTTTTTTCTCTTCCAAAATCATGCACCCCTTTCTGTCAGAATATGGCTACGCCGTATTTTTCCTGGTTGTAGCGGTTGATTTCATCGATAATGATTTTTTCCACGTTCGGGTAGATCGTTCCGGGACCGCCATAGGTGATGCCCGGCCAGTAGCCCTTCAGATCGCCGTACTCCTCACAGGCTCTGCGGGTCTCCTTCCGGATCTCCTCTTCGGATGCGTCCGCACGGTCGATGACAGAATCAATGCCGCCCATCAGCAGCATTCTGTCACCCACTTTTTCGGAGATGGACTTGATGTTGTTGGTCGGAAGAACACCCTGCCAGATGTCTACACCGATTTCTGCCATATCCTCAACGATCGGCTCCATGAAGGAGTCACCGTGGTGCATGACAATGACACCGTTTTCATGCAGATAGGAGTACAGCTTGCGGTACGGCTCCTTGAACAGCTCTCTCCATGTGGCGGGAGACATAAACATGCTTGTCTTGGAGCCCCAGTCGTCATGGGAAATGATGAGGTCCGGGTGCAGGTGCTCCACCACCAGCTTCATGTAGGTCAGACGGTATTCGCAGATCGTGTCGATCAGGTCCTCCATATCATCCGGCTCCTCCAGCAGGTTGCACAGGGTGTCCTCAAACGTCATCAGCATGTGCAGCTGCTCGAAGATACCGGTACCCATGATGACGCAGGTAAGGTAGCGGTCCTGATCAATTGCGGCTTTGTTTTTCAGCGCTTCCTCCCAGCCGTCGCTGCAACGCCCGATCAGATCCGGAACCTTAACATAATCACGCCAATGGGTGATATCCTTGATGACCTGATTCTCCTGGGTGACAATCGGTATGGCTGCCGGAGCATCCTGTGGGAACGAAATATGGGTCCCCCATACGTCCTCTGATTCGGTACCGCGGATCCGGTTTCCGCGGATCAGCTTGAAGCACGGGTCACCGCCAATGGGCCTTACCATCGTAAAGGAATTACACAGACATTCGGGTTTTCCATCCTTTTTCAGGGTTTCCAGAAGATTTTGTTTCGGTGTGAGCATTTTAATTCCTCCTTTTTAAATTGCTTTCATTCTGCCCTGTATCGTCAATCAGGCAAAATGCTGTTTTGCATTTATACAGATCATATCAGGAAATTTTCACTGTTCCCATGCTATTTCATCTGGACTTTTGCGTAATAATCCGTCAATATGATGACATAAGAGTCGAAAGATGGATGCTTGTGAAATCGTCATAATAGCCTGCCTCCTGACTCTGGCATCATATGATGGGTATATGGAATATATATGGAATAGAAATATGGGAGAGCTGATTCTGAAAGCGGATAAGGAGAAAAACCATGCTGATTACTGCGGAAATTCTGAAGCATATGCTTTCTGAACACCACAACATAATGCCGGATACATTGCCATCGAATCCGGCATTATGTGGATTTCGGTTTTATGATGGGACAGCGCCGCAAATGGACCGTCTCTATGTCATCCGGCCGGAAGAGCTTGCCTTTCTTCCTGCAGCGCACAGGCGGGGAATCTTCTTATGTAACGGGGCTGCCCTGAAAGATCAGGATCTGCAGTTTTCGGGGGAAGCAGTCGTTCTTTTTCTCCAAGACCGCGTGGAGGAGCCGGAGCTTTTAAACGTGTTGAGTGGGATCTTTGAAGAGCTGGGACACTGGGAGGAGAAGCTGACAAGGCTTTGCCCGTCTGTAGAAGGAATACGGCTTGTTCTGAACGAAAGCAGGAGATTTTTGCGAGGAAGTATACTGCTGGCGGACAATCGCTTCCATTATATTACGTATACTGATGATTTCCGGGGAACTGCTGCCCTTCTTCATACCGGTAATAGTATCCCGCAGTATGTACTGGAAGATATTCTGACGGATCCCGATTATCAGGAAGTGCAGTCTTCTCACGAGGTGACACTCTATCAGGTGCACACTGAGCGAACGGTGGTCCCGGCCCTGTGCTATAACCTGTTCAAGAAGGACAGCGAAACCTATGGTGCGCGCATCATGCTTGCCTCACCGGCAGGGTTTACGCCGGACCAGTATGACCTGCTGAAGATACTGGGCGATTACGTCGCAGACGCGCTCTGGCAGATTGC
>JAJGAH010000005.1 GCA_020844525.1 Eubacterium sp. | reverse complement strand
GATGAAGCCCAGCATCTTCTCCCAGTCCTGACAGTTGTTCAGGGCCTTCCGCTGCGCAAACAGCGCCTTGTTCCTGCCGTCGCCGTCGTCCATACCGGTCAGATTCTGATAGGGCTTCTTCTTGGTCCCGACCTGGAAGATGTCCGGCATATAGGCGCGGAGTCCGATATTGTCGATATCCCTTGTCACGCCATTTCTGCGGACCGTCATCCCACCGGGGTTAGACTGCATCGTGTGCTGCTCGATCTCGAAGCCCAGTTTGCATACTCCGTCATGACGCCGGGTAAACCATACCGGCTTCTTAAACCAGAGATGTGCACCTCTCTCCGTCCAGACCACCTGGGTTTTGATACCGAATTCCTGTATCATAGCCTTGATGGATTCCTTCGGGAGATGGTCGATGTCGATCACCACCTCGTTGTCTGCGATCAGTTCGCCGCAGCTGTTGAAGGTTGTAATGTTCTCGGAGAGTTCGGCCCTGTCGATCTTGCCGGTGTGTTTCTCACCGTCCTTATATTCGATAAACATGGTTTCCTCCTGTTTCATGGAGGTCAGACACGGCAGCAGGTCCACGTTCCGTGGATGCACCTATGCTGCTGTATGCCTTTCCTCCTGTTTCAAATCGGGTATGGTCTTGCACCACACCAGCCACCGATCGTGGCAGATATGGTGCTGTCATACCCTTGTGCCTTATCCATACACGTCCTGCGGCCAGCCCTTGAGTTTCTCATTGACCATCGTGTAGTAATGCTCGATGTCGATGATCTTTCGGAACTGGTCATCCGGAATGTCATTCACGTCCTCGTTCCAGAGAAACATCCTGTCCGGCGCATCCGGGAAATTCACCTTGCCGCCGTCTGCCCGGAGTTTGTACAGCCGGGTGTAATCGCAGGATTCTGTTGCCGCAAAGACTCTGTTGACCTTGTTCTGCAGATCCCCGTTGCTGTCACATACTCCCTGAAACGTAGACCCTGCCTTCAGCACGTACTGCCAGAGGATGTGGTCGTCGATGTGATCCATGAGCGTTGTCAGGACCGGGGTGCCATACACGAGCTTGTCGACCAGAGCAATCTGGATGATCCGGGCATTGTTGTTGGAGAAGTACTTATTCTCCAGATACTTGTTGACCTCGCCGCCCTTGACCGTGATGTTGTCGCCGTCGACAGCGATGTAGTTGTTCACATCTTTCTGAATCCACTGATCGAACTCATCTGTCTCCAGCTGGAATCCGTCGAAGGTCTTCTCCCATTCGCTGCAGATCTCATCATCCCTGCCGTTGAGTTCAGGTCTGTCCTCGTAAACGACGCCATCCGTGTTGATGTTGATGATCCGGTACCCTGCTGCATCCAGTTCCCGGCAGAGGGAGAACAGGCTGATCATGCCGTAGATACAGACGATCGATGATGCCAGCGGATTGCAAAGAGTGGAATACTGGTTCTTGAACAGACCATACACGCTGTTCAAGATCAGCTTCAGTGCTGCTGCCTTCAGCGGGTCCGAATGCTTGATGCGGATACGTTCCTGCCGAATCTGGTCATATACAGGAGTCGCATCCCCGAGAGCTCTCAGGTGGCAGATGGCTGACGGATACATGGATTTCACATCCTTATGTCTGCACTTTCCGACCCTGAGCGGTTTCGACGGTGCTCCGTGCAGTCCGCCAAGACCCAGAACAACGTCGCATCCGAATGCCTTGATCTTCTTTGACTTGCCTTTTCCCATCGTGGCTTCAGGAGATGCCGTGAGTTCTTCCCACATATCCCAGACCTCATCCGGGATACCGGGCACATTCCGCCAGTACTTTCCGAGGAGCTTCCGCACCATCTCCGGCCCCCACCAGACGGTTGCTTTCCCGCCTGTCAGGATCGTTGCGGCAATGGTTGTGGTGTTCCATTTCTTCGCCTTCTCCCTCTGTTCTTCCGGCAGCATTTCGATCAGCTGCTTCTTGGTCTCGAAGTATCCGTATTCACGGAGCTTATAGACCTCAATGGCAGCGCTGACGTCATTGCCGCAGTAGAACTCGGTCTCTTTGCGCTCTTCATCTGTCAGCGGACGGTCAATGTTGAAGTCAATCTTGGACTCCACGATGGAGCGTCCCATGTTCGCTTCGATCTGTTTCAGGCTAGGATGTGACACGTCGATCTGCTGCATTGTGTCCAGAGAATCGATGTCAGGACTGACCTTCCCGGCAAAGCCATCACCGGCGATAATCTTGTCGTTGTTGGCCTTGATAACGTACTGCATCGACGTCGCCTGATTCATCGTGAGGGAGAGGATGCAGTCGTCGTAGTGAAAATTGTTGTAGCCGATTAGGATCTTGTCCTTGATAAGATCAGGAATGCCCTCAAAACCTGAGGGCTCTTCCTGTGTCTTACGATCGCGGTTGTTCCAGAAGACTCCCGCGATACTGCCATCGGGATTCTTGAACACGATGAGGGTGTCACTTTTGAATACTTCCATATCGTAGAAAAGCTTTGTCTTCATCGTGCCCGGCCTCCCTTACTTCTTACGAGCCGGGAACTTCTTGATGTCGCCCCAGTAATGGTCTCCGAATGCCGGTTTGACCTCGACCATGATCGGATGGCCGACGAGCTGGTCACGATCCTCGACCTTGACGTGATACTTGTTCTCGAACTTCGCGAATTCCTTTTCCTTCTTCAGCGGGTCCACGAACCACTGCTTCATATCCTGCAGATACGTTCCGAAGGTCTGCTTGGATTCGTAGGTCTTGCCATCGATGGTGTAATGGATCTTGATGAAGTAATCATCGAGCACGACTTCGTCGATGGCAGTCTGGTAAATCTGGCCGACCTGGTCCTTGGTGAACTTCGTGATGATCTGCACCTCGAACAGGCTGTTGAAGTCGTCGTATTCGTAAACCGTGTACTTCTTGCCGACGCAGGACGGCAGCTCGGTGAATTCGCATCCGAAGATGTCACGGCACCATGTGTCGACCTTCTCCGCCTTGGTATCGTCAGCGACGTACTTGTTGTCGCGGTACACCTGACGATTGAAATTCACGGTTCTTACCTCGGCGCGTTCCTTATCCAGGAATGTGAGAACAGCCTTCTGCCCGTTGTTCTCAAACGCCACATTCACAAGCTCAAGATTCTCTCTCTTTTCCATAATCCTTATTCCTTTCTGAAATTGATGTTGTTATCTTTCAGGAGCATCTCCGCGAGTGCGATATCCTTCTGTCCGTACACACGGAACACCGCGACCTGCTCCTCAGGTACTGTGTCGTCCGGTGCAGCTTCCACTGCATGCCGTCTGGCGTTTCTGGCATTGACCGTCTGGATCGCTGCTGCAAGATCCATGGAGTCCAGGTACTCAACGAGGATCTCCTTGTCCATGCCCTTCAGGGTGGCGATGTCCTTCTCGGTTCCTTCCAGCCAGTCGACCATGTCTGCTTCCACGGCCTTCATGGACTTGCTCTTGTTCGCCAGATCTTCATGCCACCAGCGGTCGAATGCGTCCGGGATCAAGGTTCCGATGGTGTACTGGCCGATGCGCTTCAGGAACACCTGCCGGATCTCTTCCTTCTTCTGGTCCCGGGCCTGTTCCTCCAGAGCATTGGCCTTGCCGCGAAGCTCTCCGTCGGCCTCGTCAATGATGCCCTTCAGCTCCTTGACCTGGCTCTCGAATGCTGTGTAGTCCGTCAGGATGATCTTCTTGATCTGGACCTTCCGGCTGTTCAGCGCATCTGTGATCTTCCTTGCCGCTGCCAGCTCCTTCTTCACTTCCGGGAGATTATCTTCCGTGACTTCTGTATTCCTGATATGCTCAGCAATCAGAAGGCACTTGTCCTTGTACTCCGGGAAGGAATCGAAGGTAACCTTGGCGACCTGGTACTGTACGTCGGGAGTCTGTTCGTCCCGAATCATTACGTCTTCCATATCGATTTCCTTTCATCTGTGTGGGGATTGCTGTCGGATGCCCTTTCGCCGTACCGGCGATATTGATCCGACTGCCTGCCCCTCAATAAAACCTGCTGCTCTTGTGGAGTTCGATCAGCTGTGAGTCCCTGTCGCGCCGGTGCACGTAGTAGAATTCCCTGCACTTCTGCGTTGACAGGTGTCTGTGTGCGTTTGCGATCGGATCATAGGACCCTTTCGCGTACCGCTTCCCGATCTCAGCCAGCTTCCTCTCGTCGTAGTTGCTCTCAAGGAAGATGTAGTCGAGCGGGATATCCACCGGCATTTCCACCGTGTTGCTGTCCGTCATGTACAGGATGTTCAGCCCGTCCTGCTGGATGATGTAGCCGGTGACGGGGATGTCGTGGCTGCCGTCAAAGGGAATGATGTGTCTCCCCTTCGGCAGGTCGAACGGCATGGTCCCGACCACCTTGTCTACGTCATACCGGTAAGCAACATCGCTGTTTCCGAATACTCGGATTCGCGGGAACTCTCTCCTGATGCTCTCCAGTGTTATCGGCTTCACGTGGTCGCTGTGTGCGTGGGTGATAAGAAGGGTGTCAACCTGATACAGGTCTTCCTTCATCTCCGTGAATCCCACGCCGCAGTCGACCATGATGCTGCCGATCCTGACCGCGTTGCCGGATGACCCGGACGCGATCACGTTGTAGTTAAGATTCTGCTTCTCCTTCATCGTCATCCTTCTTGAAGTCAGGCTCACCGTAAGCCATGAGATTCAGGATGATCTCAGATTCTGTCAGGGACCGAAGCTCCCCGTCTTCCGTTTCTCCGATGATGACCATAGGTCCGCAGTAGACATCGACGGGATATCCGTCCTCGTCCCTGATGACCCGGTTCGGTTCCATTCCGAGAGCGATGCTGTTGTCATTGGTGATGACGGTGACATCGTCCGTGATCGGATTGGTGAACTCCATGATCCCGCCGACGAGCTTTGCCAGAACGTCCGTGGATGCTGGAATCTGATACACTTCTGCCTTCTCGAACGGCATTGCGATGATGACCTTATAAGTCTTGTTCTTCATAAGATTCTGTCCTTTCATTTTTCTGGTGTATGTTTCTGCCTGTGGATATTGCCGGAAGCAGCTGATGTGCCGGGATCTCTGATGTGATGCACCCCGATATGAACGATCTTCATGGTGTCCTCCTTTCAGGTGGTATTTCCCGATGTGGGGAGGACCCGATATGGTATAATGGAAATCAATCAAAGCACGAAATCCATGGTCATATCTGATAGTCCTCAAGGCTCCGTTTCCTTTACCTTCACTTACGACCCTATGGTTGGTTTCGAAGACCTCAATCGTTGGTTCAGTTGGTTGAGTTGGTTCAGTTGGAAGTTTTAATGAAAGGGGAAATTCTATGGAGAATGCACCGTATTTGTGTGGCAGTTTCTTTTACGGGCTGCTTCTTCATGTCAAATCCAATGGCGCAAGTCCACGTGAACATAAGAAAGGAATAAAAGACAGAGTTAGTGGAAAAGATATCTTCTGGGGGCTGAGCTCTTTCATCGATGCGGATGCGCCATTCCCAGCATCTGACTTCTGCTCAGACTATCTGAAAGGTGATCTTCCGAAGAGCACTGTCTTCTTCAAGATTGATGATGATTATCTGATCGCATCCTTTGACCGGCGGGTCAGGAAACAGTACGGAAACGAACTGAAACGTATACATGACAACGTTGTCAGCTGTCTGAAGGATTCAGATGAAGCCCGTATATGGCTGGCACAGGCGTTATTGCGGATTATCCACGATGACAGCTCTCTGGAAGGCGCACAATTTTATTGCAGGGAAGATGGAACACCGATCAGCAGGGATGATCTCCTGAAGCAGTCATCTGTATGTCTTGAAGCTCTGCTTCTTGGAGTCTGGCACTTCCTTATTATTAATAGGAAGGAACGTGACGATTCTATCTGGCCGGACATGTTCGAGCACTATTTTGAACACGAGACACAGCGTCCATGGGATGTACGTCCCGGTGTTCTGAATCCGTGGACTGTCGTGACCGACGTGTACAACTATGACAAGACCGGAAGCCGGAACAGCGATACTGCAGCCGAAAGTGAAGAGCATGCAGACGCAGAGTATGTTGAAGCTGAAATCGTGGATGAAGATCCGCGCAAGAAGGAAGAGAAGTCGGGGACCACTCAGAATATATCCATCGTTAACAATGGTTCTGGTATTGCCGCATGGAATATCGGGGAGCTTACCGTCAATATGGGGGACAAGAAATAATGCCGGATGAAATTGATACCCGGAATGTCAGAGATATTTCGATCAGCGCCAGTGGAAGTGGGATCGCAGCGGGAAGTATACAGAGCCTCAATGTCAATATTGGTGGAACAGATCTTCAGACCCTGTTACCCTTATTGCAAAACGCCGGTCTCTTCTCCTCTCCCGTACCTGTGCCATCAAACGATCCGATAGAGATCGGCCAGCTGCGCAGGGATTACTACAACCTGTTTGTAATTGAAGACGAGACATATAGGGACGGTTCTTTCTCCATTTCCCGTTCTGATGCCCTGACCCGGTACACACATAACGCAGATCACTTCCGCCCGATGACGGCAGACATCATCGCAGAGATTTTAAGCATGCCCTGCCTGTTCACCATCCGGAACGATGACTTTTCAAGATGCAGTGAGAACTGGGTATGTGTGGCAGGAAAACTCAGCAAGATCACCGTCCATGGCTCGGTCATCAAGTTCAAGTTCGGATATTACGCTCCGGCTATTCCTCAGAACCTGCTGAATCAGAATGCGGAATTATTCGGATTGGCAACTTCATCTCTGCGGAATGAACTGGATGATGAGCACTGGGCAATAAAGAAAATCGACCTTCTCAGCGTACTGAAGGATCGGAATTATGAGATTCGTTAGGAGGTATTATGCAGAAGAAAATTCAGACTGAAATTACAAAAGTCACGCTGAACAGTCCGATATTCACAAACAAGAGCTTTAACCCGACGCTGGTGAATTTTATCTACGGCACGAATGGTACCGGAAAATCCACGATCAGCAGACTGATGGACCAGAAGGACTACCCCGGTCTTGAGTTCAAGCAGCCCAAGGACGATGCGGTCATCATGGTGTACAACGAGGATTACATCCGGGAAAATGTGCAGAGCTATGGCAACATTCCGGGTGTCTTCACGCTGACCAAGACGAATGCAGAAAAGAAGAAAGAGATCGACGACACCACTGCCGCCCAGAAGAAACTGCAGCCGAAGATGGAACATGCGGCGCAGGACCTGGAAAAGAATAAGGGTGAACAGACCGACCGTGAAAAGAAAGCTATCGCGGACGTCTGGAAAGAAACAACAGAACTCAGAAAAGCCAAGTATCCGGATACCCAGGCTGGTTACAAGAATGACACGAAGAAGTTCTTCCTGCAGCTTCAGAAGACGCAGGCTGTTGACCATGATATTGCTGAACTTGATCAGCTCTACAAGACAGCTTATCAGGAATCTGGTACAGCCATGCCGGAATATAAGCCTGCCCATCTGCAGTTTGGGGACGACATCGATAACCTCCTCGGCAGCAGCATTGTCAGTGTCAGTGACACTCCTTATGCTTCCCTCCTGAAAAGACTGGGAAACAGCGACTGGGTCCGTGATGGCCATGATAAGTATCAGGAAGCGGCTGGTGACGTCTGCCCCTACTGCGGACAGCCCTTGGACCGTCATCATTTTGAAGAAGATCTGGCCGCTGTATTCGACAAGCGGTACGAGCAGGCAGTTGCTGCTCTCAGCAGAATGTGCGAGAACTACAGAGGACAGCTGAACAATGCAGCCTTGACCCTTCAGCACAATACCGGCTTCACCGGTCCGCTTGCCGATGAATACAAGAGCCGTGTTGATCTGTTCATGGAGAAAGCACACCGTAATCTCGATGCCATCAAGGCAAAGATCGCTGCTCCGGCAACGCCCACAACAATCGACAATCAAGATCTTCTGGATGCGCTGCAGCAAGTCAATGACACCATCGAGAAGATCAATGCCGAGATCCGGAAATATAACGACATGCTTTCAAACCCGAAAAAGAAGCAGGCATGCAATCAGGCTGTCTGGGAGAAAATGGCTTTTCAGTGCCAGACTATCTTCGCCGGTTACAGTGCGGGCATGGAAGAACTGAAGAAGGTACAGACTGGAATTGAAACAAGACAGAAAGAGCTGGCGCAGCAGGATCAGGAATACACGGAAAAGATCAAAGAGCTGAATCAGCAGACGGTCAACACCACAGTTGCCAAAGATGCAATCAATGCTCTTCTGAAGAGCGCAGGTTTTCAGGGATTTGAAATGGTCGAGAAGCCAGGTACACAGTATGTGTATCAGCTTGTAAGAGATGACGGGTCCGGGAATAAGACGATTGCAAAGGATCTGAGTGAAGGTGAGAGGAACTTCATCGCATTCCTCTATTACTATCAGACCGTCGTGAAGAGCCAGTCCGATGATGGGATCAAGCATCACAAGATCGTCGTGATCGATGACCCGGTATCTTCCATGGACAGTGGCACCCTCTACCTCGTTGCCTCTCTGGTCCGGAACCTGATCAGCATCTGCTACAACAATTATGATCTTTCCGAGGACGGAAATCGTGATGACTACATCAAACAGTTCTTCTGCCTGACGCACAATCCGTATTTCTTCCGTGAGATCACATACAGCTGGCAGGACAAGTATGAATGTGTATCCTTCTTCCAGTTGAAGAAAGGTGCCGGGAATCAATCTGACATTTATCCTTGCGTAGAAACAATCCCGACCACCCCACCTACAGAAGTGAACACGACACCAGTCAAGAATGAGTATGATGCTCTGTGGAAAGAGTTCCTGACGACTGACGATTCCATGATCGCCATGAACGCAGCGAGACGCATCCTCGAATACTACTTCCTGCAGGTCAGCGGAAAACGCAGTCTCAGGAAGCTGATCGACGAACACAAAGAGTCCTTTGTCGAGAAAAACGATGATGGCTCAGATAACACAGGCAGATATGATCTGGCAGTTGCCATGGTCAGCTGTCTTGATACAAATTCTGCCGGATTTAATGACAGCCTGTACTACGATGCCTCTGCTGTAAAGCCGGACGTATACCGGGAAGTATTCAAGGACATCTTCTACTCTCTCGGTCAGGATGAGCATTACGAAATGATGAAGAGTCGGGCGGTATAATCTGGGTTAGTTAAATCTAACCGTGAGGGTAAAAAAATACCCCGGAGCAGTAATCAGGAAAGTCCTGAAAACCACTCCGGGGTGTTGATTTCTATGTGTGTTAGTTCTTATGCTTCTCTCTCCAGCGCTCGACCCGCTTTGCGTTGCCGGACTTTTCCTCGAGATCATAAACCACCTTACCGTAGGGAAGATAAGTCTTCACAAGCGTTTCTGACAGACCGAGCACCTTGGCGACCTTAGCCACCGATCCATACTTCTCATATAATGCGCAGACCTCCCTGCTCCGTTCCGTAGTCCAGCATCCGCCGGTGATCAGGATCTTCCGGATCTTTGATGTGGAGAGTTTTATGCCATACCCTTCTTCCAGTTCTTTCTGGAAAGCAACAAGGGAGGTATGCAGAGCCTTCTGACCCGGAGCCCAGTCCTCCCCACCGATGCTACTGTCCTCTTCCCGATCATCATAGACATCATCATACAGAGAGCAGATCTGGTCTATGAACTCAGCACTGGGATTCTTCTTCTCTCTCCTGCGTCCGTCGTTTTCTTTCATGCCGATGTTCTTCCTTTCATGTTGTATCCTTTCTATCTGTTTGTTTCTAGTCACACATTACAAGTCACACTTGTAGACCCCCGCCCCCGGGTGCGGAACCTGCCGCAGTGCCGAGGGGGATGAGGGTATGCCAGTTCATCCAGCCTTGCTGGATCTATACATCCGGACCATGACAACTCCGATCACCGCCCCGATGCTATTTGCGATCCAGTCATTCCAGTCGAACATTCCGAAACCAGTTACTTCCTGCAGAATCTCGATACATATCGATACAGCTGAGCAGATCAGGATCGTCCGACACGTATGCTTGGTATGTACCAAATATCCCATCGGCACAAACAGCATGATGTTCAGGATAAAGGCTTCCCTGTAGCTGCTCGTCTTCATACGGAAGATTTCATAGGCTGCGTTTACCCACCAGTGTTGCTGAACTGGAGTTGATGTCGCTACCACTGCTTCTGTCGTCGTTGCCAGCTCCATCCGGGACAAGAAGGTGTAATAAAAAAGTGCAATTCCGTAAACTACAGCGACTATTGGGTAGAGCTTACGGTGTTGGCTGAGCAGGAAGCCCACGATAATAAATATCAAGAAGACTGCGTATCTGAGCACATTATTACCTTAGTTCTTCATTTGCCTTCTTCAGTGCAGCAGCGATGACCTGATCCATGTCATAGTACTTGTACTCGCCAAGCCTACCACCGAAGATTACCTTCTCCTCTGCATCACCGAGCTTTTTGTACTCCTGATAAAGATCTCCATTCTTCTTATCATTCACAGGATAATATGGCTCGTCGCCTGGCTTCCATTCAGAGCTGTACTCACGGCTGATGACCGTCTTCGGCAGATCATTGCCATTCTCATCCTTGCCAAACTCGAACCACTTATGTTCAATAATCCGCGTCCAAGGAGTCTCTCTGTCAGTATAGTTTACAGCAGCATTGCCTTGGAAGTTCGGCTTGTCCAGAACTTCAGTCTCGAAGCGGACAGATCTGTATTCCAGGGTACCGAGCTTGTAGTCGAAGTATGCGTCAATTGGTCCGGTGTAGACGACCTTGTCAGCAAGACCATTCCATTTCTCACGATCAGCAAAGTAGTCTTGATTTAACTCGACCTGGATGCCATCCAGCATGTTCGCAACCATCTTCGTGTATCCGCCAACTGGGATGCCCTGATACAAAGCATTGAAATAGTTGTTATCAAATGTCAGGCGTACCGGAAGACGCTTGATAATAAACGCAGGGAGTTCTGTACATGGTCTGCCCCACTGCTTTTCCGTATAGCCTTTGATCAGCTTCTCATAGATATCGGTTCCAACCAGAGAGATGGCCTGCTCTTCCAGATTCTTCGGTTCAGTGATGCCGGCTTCTCTCCTCTGCTCTTCGATTTTTGCAGCGGCTTCTTCCGGAGTCACTACACCCCACATCTTATTGAAGGTGTACATATTGAAAGGCAGAGAATAGAGTTCACCATGATAATTCGCTACCGGTGAATTTGTAAAGCGGTTGAAGGTAGCAAACTGCTGGATATAATTCCAGACTTCCGTATTGTTTGTATGGAAGATATGAGCACCGTACTTGTGTACGTTGATGCCCTCAATCTTTTCAGTGTATACGTTTCCTGCGATATTAGTCCGTTTGTCAATTACAAGAACTGATTTGTTATGAAGGCGAGCTTCATGAGCAAAGACCGCTCCGTAAAGGCCTGCGCCTACTATTAGATAATCGTAATGCATTTATTGTCTCCTTATGAATCTGCCTGTCACCTTGTTGTCCAGTACCCTGTACATCATTTCATCCTTATTGATTATCAGAGCGATACCATAAACGATGAAATACACAAGTGCTGTTACTACAAGCCGTACAAATGAACTGCCGATATTCACCCTACTTACCAATACCGTCGGTACTAATGCAATCAGCGCAAAAATTAGGTATTTAAAGACATGAATAACTTTTCGCACTTCTGCTACATATTGCTTTGCAAATATCAGCTGAGCTATCAGTACAAGGAACTCCGCGATCGTGGTTGCCAGTGCAGCTCCAGCAGCTCCCCACAAAGGGATCATGATAATATTTAGAACGAAATCTGATACTGCGCCAACAATTACTGAATACAAAACATATCTTTCCTTATCAAGCGGGGTCAAAACCTGAACACCAAGAACGCCAGTCAGGCCATTCGGAATTATAGCAAAAGTAATGATCTGCATCGCTGCAATTGCGCCAAGATAGTCTTCCCCTGCTAAGAACAGGATTGCATCCCTTGATTCAAAGACAAAATAGGCTACAAGGGGCATACCCATGAAAAGTACTGCATTCAGTGCCTTTGCCATCAGACCGATAAACTTATCCTTCGAGCCTTGCTTTACATAGTATGACATACGAGGAAGGAGTACGCTACCAAGGGATGACACAACTGAAAGCAACACGTTCTTGATCTTTACTGCGGCATTATATAGTCCAACATCTCTATCAGTCTTCATAAAACCGAGCATCACAGTGTCGAGATTCGTGTAAATCGATACCGTAACGCTTTGGGCAAACAGAATGAAGATAGGCTTCAGGTGCTTCTTGATCTCATAATGCTCAAACCTATGAAATGTGATGATCTTTCTCAGACGCACGAAGTTCATCACATTTGAACCAACCGATGAAAGCACCGTTATCGCAGCATACACACGATAATCAGACTGCTGGCGAACAAATGCAAACATCAAAACTACAGAAATCGCCTTAAAAAAGATGGATCTTGCTGTGATGTAATCGTACTGCTCAAGTGCCTGGTAAATCCAGTTGGCGCCGAACATATTGAGGACAATGTTTACGCCACAAATAAGAAACAGCCGTTTATCTTGTGCAAACTTGGGGACAACGAAAATGCAAACAATGTATGTTGCCGTCACAAGAATAGTCGCGACAAGATTGATCAGCAGAATCTCTTGGGCAGTTTTTGAAAGCTCCTCTTTATTATCCCTGACCTTTGCACAGGCTCTTACACCGTATGTTGGTATACCAAGTGAGGCAACCATCATAAAATAATTGGCAACAGAAATAGCAAATGCTACTTTACCGTTTCCTTCGGCTAAAAGGACTCTCGAAACATATGGGAATGTAATAAGAGGAAATAAAAAACTTGATGCAGTCAAAATAAAATTCATGATGAAATTATATTTGACTGAATGTATTTTATTCTCCATCAATAACCTCCAGCAGTTCAATTGTCTGCTTTATTAATGAAATAGTTGAATGAATTCACAGCGTCCATCTCGAACTGTTTTTCTTCGCCTCTAATAATCTGACGATAGCTATCAAAATCAGGCTTAACCTCTTCGTAATTGACCAAGATGTATCTAATCAATTCGATTGATTTCGGCACAAAATCACTACTCTTCTCATCTATTTTATACTTACTAGGTATTGGAACATCCACATCATTTGCCGCTGCACCTCTCTTACCGGTGACAATACAGCACCCTGAGATAGCTGCTTCCCGTGGCATTCTGTCCTTCCCTGGATGATTACCGAAATCAATGTATAGCTTGCTCTTCTGCATCAGCTCTCTGACCTGATTAGGAGTCATGCCCTGGATTGGTATCCACTTGATATCCGGAGCGGCATTGATTAATTGCTCTGTATATTCATATCCCTTCTTAGGATTATATATAACGACATTTTCCTTTGCTACTTGATTCTCCAGTTTTGCATTCTGGATAAATTCGTCGTTAAGATAATCTGAAAGGAAGAAAGTTCGATCCTTACTAATTCCTTTTGAAATCAAAAAATCCTGGGCATATTTACATTGGCATAAATGATATAAACTCTTATCAAATACATTTCCATCCAGCAAGCCAAAAACAGTGGTGACATTGTCCTTCCATCTTTTTTTGTTGTAAAAGAAATCGACACTCAGCCACCATAATACTTTTTTTGCCTTGTGAAATTTTCTTAATAAATAAGTAGCTGTTTCAGGGATGACTACAATATTGTCTGGTGTGTCTTCAACCTTCATTTCAGACGGGTTATCATAGATAGCGTATCTTTTCTTTGAATCTTCTCCCTGTTCCCGTAACATCCATGACGAATAATAACAGATCTTTGATTTTATATTATTATTATTTAATACATAGCACAGCTGTTGGAGTAGTTCTGGTCCTCCTGACACCGTTGCGTATGGAGCCATTACATAAATCATTTTCGAACCTCATAAAAAGTCAAAACGGTAGTAACCAAGATTGATACGGAAGATTTCCCCACATTGAAGCAGATGAAGGCAACTGAACTAGGTTGAGCAGCATGATGGCAATCGCAAAAACATTACTCAAACTAACTGCATGGATTGTTTTTGTTTTTTCTAGGCTGACATAAGTCGGAAAATAAAACATAGCGAGATAGAAGAAAACGTATCGAGCTCTTAAGAATGCATTGTACTGAACCGACAATGCATCAATTGCACATAATACTAGCAACAGCATATTTGCTATTGTGCGATAGTCGGATTTATACTCTGAATAATTGATTATCCAAAACAATAGAAAATAAGAAATAAAGCGTGAAGCAATTCCTAATCCGCTACCAATCTCTGTTTTTGTAATAAGTGCTGATGAAAGATAATATCTAACGTATGTTATGTTGTTACCTAGGATAACAATTAGTCTAAATATTATCGGACTCAATACAATTAGAACAATTGAAAACATTAAATAAAAAACAGACTGGTTTTGTGCATTTACATACCTTTGTATCCAATATACAAAGAAAAACACAACGAAATAGAAAAGCACAGAACTATGAATGAATATTGGCATCAACAATAAAAAGAATCCTATTTTCTTCTTATCGTGGAGGAAATAATATGTGCCTAATAGTGCTATGCTAATTGCTGCGAATTGACGCACAAGTGAAAACGATATCAAATAATAATTTCCAACAATAATAGCAATAGAATATGTGATTCCGTTATCAATATTTTTTCTAAGTAATGAATATACAGGAAATAGGCTTAGAAAAGACATCAAGGCTATATATATCCTGAAGCCGTTGCTTATTTTCCCTAATATTAAGCAAAAAGCATAGTATATAAACTCATTTCTAAAAAGATTGCCAGCCCAGCCGCCATTTATTGCATCAAAATTATTCTTTTCACCTATGTAATCAGTACCAATATTCACTCGAGTTGCACTGAATACAAAAAGGATTAAAAATATTAAAAAGAGAAGGATATTCTTACTCTTTGTACTTGCTGTATGTTCAATAGTCAGTGAAAGTAATATACAGACTATTGCAATGATAATATATATTCCCATTACGCAAAATCATCCTATAGAATAGTGTGTCGAATATCCGTTACGCATTGTATTCACCTTTGATGTGTTTCTGATAATCTTCTCTGCCTCGTTCAATGTAATGCTTTCTTACATCCCAGTCATCCATAAACCTCTTATGAACTGTAGGACGGACATACACATTTGCCCATAAACGGATTTTCATCTTGGTCGGGACATAAGGTTTTCTCATCAAAAAAAGTGCATCTCTTGTCTGGTAATATTCACGGATGGGGGCACCTACTCTCAGACTGATAGGCCCTACTTTCTTTTCTCCAGATCCAACGGAATGGCCCAGAACAACGGATTTTGTCATGAATACACCATAGCCATGAGCACCCATCCGCCAGCAGAGATCCCAGTCAACAAAATCTAGGAACACCTCATCGTTAAAATCCCCAACTCTCTTCATTATCTGATACCTCGTAAGAAGTGAGGAGGTGATCGTATTGTTAACCTGATAAATATTGGATGAGATATCCTTCTTGAGTTTCGGCTCTTCTATCGCATTCTTGCTGGTGTTGAAAAAGACAGGGCCGAGGCATCCCACCTTATGACCATTCTTCTCCAGGCTCTCAAAATCATTAATAAGTGGCTGTATGTGGTTCTCTTTTATCGATGAGTCCTGATCGAAGAAAATTAAATAGTCATCGTCCGACCATCCATACTTCTCATTCTTCAAAACTCTATTGAAGGCGCCAGACAGCCCCAGGTTCTTGTGCTCCGTTGTGTACACTACGGAAGGTATGTCCGCGAACATCTCAGAATGATCATTTGCACTGTTGTCGCAAAGAATCACCCTGTCCGCTTGAGCAGCAAATTCCTTCACATGGTCCACTACTGAATCATCTGGATTGTACAGCGTTACGATTGCATTAATCATTGTTCTCAAGTGCATCTCTTAGCACTCTGTACATCATGTGGTCGAAAGTCATATGCACATCTTCAGAGATCTGCATATCATCGATACTCACATGCATCTGATAATCTGCCAGTTCCTTCAGCTTCCCACCGTGATATCCGGAGATGCCAACGACCTTAGTTCCTACTTCTTTTGCATACTCAACAGCTTTGATTACATTCTTGGAATTTCCGCTGCCTGAAATAGCAATTACAAGATCCGTCGGCTTTAAGTGACCCTTGAGCTGATAAGAGAAGACTTCTTCATAAGAAATATCGTTCGCAATTGCCATCAAAGTTGGTACATTGTCCGAGAGGCACACTAGATTGAACTTCTTATCATGGCCTTCGCTGATCCCCTTGTTGAAATCTCCCGCCATATGAGATGCTGTTGCTGCACTACCACCATTACCAAACACATAAATAGTAGCTTCTCGCTCATATGCATCCTTGATGGCAGCTACAGCCGCATCAATCTCGTCGAAGTCCATCGCCTTAATGGCATCAATTTCTCTGTCGTAATACTTGATAATTTCTTCCTTAAACATTTCTCAGTGGTCCTTTCCAAATAAAATCGTGTTTACAGCTTCAAACAAGTTCGCACTCCTTATATCCGGTACCGCCTGATACTTTTTGAACTTATCTGACTCTCCTGTATCTAATAGCGCTGTATGAATCCTTGCGTTGATGCCGGTCTGTACGTCCATTCCGGTATCACCTATCATCCAGCACTGACTTAGATCAATGTTGAAATCCTCGACTGCTTTCTTAATAAGCCCTGTTTTCGGTTTCCTGCAATTACAGTCGATCTTTAACTCCGGCACTTCACCCTCAAAGCCTTTATCCGGGTGGTGGGGGCAGAAATACAATCCATCGATGTAAGCCCCCTTCTCACCGAGAAGAGTCTCCATCCGATTGTGGATTTGCCTTAAGCCATCGAACGTTACCTCTCCTCTTGCGATTACAGGCTGATTGGTAATCACGATGGCAAGGTATTCTGAAGAATTGATCATCTTTATCGCTTCAGCAGCACCTTCCTCGAGTTCCATTTCTTCTACTCTCCTAAGGAACCCGATGTACCTGTTAATCGTGCCATCTCGATCTAGGAAGATCGCCTTCTGCTTATGATGCAGGTTTCGGCTCTCTGGGATACAGTTTTCATAGTCCTGCTCGACCTGTGTTAGTCTCTCAGGTGTCCCGATATCCTTCACATATTCCGATGAGTGGTATGCATACACCGTTCTGTCCGGTATCAGCTTCAAAATGAAATCTTTCTCGAAATCAATCTTCTTTTGATCCGGTAGAGCTTTTAATGAAGTCTTTGAAACTACATACAGCCCTGCATTTACAAGATTCGGATAATTGCCAATTCTCTTTGTGTTCTTCTTACTCCACTCCGACACCTGCATCTCATCGTTCGTGACCAGAATGTCACTGTCCTGCGGATGAGAATTTGGATGTGCAAAGAGCGTTACTGCTGCACCTTTTGCAATGTGGTAATTCCAGAATCTTTGAAAATCGATGTTGATGTAAAGGTCTCCGAATACCAATACAAAATTGTCTTCTAGACGATCCTGTATTAGCCTTAGCGCTCCAGCAGTTCCGAGTGGTTCTTCTTCCGTAAAATAGGAGATATTTACTCCATATGATGATCCATCAGAGAAGTAATCTTTGATCACATCTCCAAGGTATCCGACGATAATAATGATGTTGGTGATGCCGTTCGCCCTAAGGTTCTCTATCTGATGAACGAGAAGTGGCTTCCCGCAGAGTGGCACCATTGGTTTTGGAATATTCTTTGTGACAGAGGCAAGTCTTGTGCCCTTACCTCCGGCCATTATTACAGCCTGCATCATGCACCTCAGATCTCTTCTAAGTTGACGCTGTCCAGAGTTGCCTTCACTGAGCTGTTGCTGCTGTGAGCAGGTCTCCATCCTGTAGCATGAATCTTTGAAAGGTCATACTGAAAACGAGGAACATCACCCTTCCAGCCGACATTGCCGCCAGTGAACTTATACTCAACACCTGTCAGACCCATCCGCTCACAAACCATGTCAGCGATTTCTTTGACAGTTGTTGCGTCCTCAACACCGATGTTGAAGATCTCGACACCCTTGCGCTCCTTGTGTGAGAACTCATCGATAGCTTCTACTAGATCCAGCACATAGAGATAAGGCTTGCACTGAGTGCCATCACCCAGAATCTCAAGCTCATGAGGATTCTTCTTCAGTTTTCTGATGAAATCAAAGATGACGCCATGAGTTAGATTCGGCCCGATCACATTCGGGAAACGGAAGATCAGGACCTCGAAATTATTCATATAAGAATAGGAAGAGATAAATGCTTCAGAGGCCAGCTTTGCGCCACCGTAGTAGGAGATCGGAGCCAGACCGCCAGTTGTCTCCTTCAGCTGCTCGTCAGGCTTTTCCCCATAAACTGCGGATGTTGATGAGAAGAACAGCTTCTTGACTCCTGTCCGTCTCATGGCTTCGAGAACTGCATAAGTGGTCTCAAAGGTGTTTACATGATCGATTCCAGGATCTTTTGCAGACTTCTGAATATCAGAATTCGCTGCAAGATGATAGATACGGTCAATCTTCTCAGCCTTGATAATCCTCTCCAGAGCGTCCACATCTGAAGCGTCCTGCTCGATCAGCATAAAGTTCGGGTTCTGCAGGTTCTTCTGCACATGCTCGCAAGAACCAAGTGTGAAATTATCAACCGCGACCACTCTGTTTCCTTCAGAAAGAAGTCTTGCGCCAAGGTGTGAGGCAATGAATCCTGCACCGCCCGTGATCATAATGTTTTCCATGAATGTCTCCTTATTTCTTATGCCATCTTGCCGGTATTCCTACGGCTACGCAGTCATTCGGAATATCGTGAGTCACTACCGCATTTGCTCCGACTGAAACGTTATTTCCTATTCTGACATTTCCGAGAATTACAGCTCCTGCTCCGATCATGACGTTATCGCCAACTGAGCAGTGCCCCCCCCTGAATTGTCAGACAGCTTTCCGCTAACATCTTTTATCGCATTACCGAAAGTCACATTCTGAAATATGATGCAGTTATTTCCAATGTGAACTGTCTGAAGAGCAGTACATCCCAAACCATGGTGGTAAAACCTAGAATTGGCTCCAATCGTAATCTGGGCTGAAACCGCATGGGAACTGATCATGAAGCTGATGACT
>JAJGAH010000004.1 GCA_020844525.1 Eubacterium sp. | reverse complement strand
GGTCTTCCGGAAAGTCTCCCCAGCTCTTCACCACCTCGTCGGGAATAGAAACACCGGAGCAGAAGTCACTGCTGAATCGCTCTTTTCCCGAGCAGACCCAGCGGTTCTTCCCTCCGGTGTAGGAACGCATCAGCCTGTGACCACACTTCGCGCAGAACAGTTGATGCCGATATGGGAGCGTGTCGAGCAAGGGCTTCTCCTCCGGTTCCGGCTTGGGATTCTGCCGGACGCCAAGCGCCTGCTGTGCTTTCTCCCAGAGTTCATTCGTCACGATCGGCGGATGATTCTCTGCATAGTAGATCATGGCGTGCTCTCCGGCGTTCTTTCTCTCCTTCCGGTGTTCATCCGAGTAGTGTTTGAACTGTACGAAGTCACCTTTGTATTCCTCGTTCGTGAGGATTCTCGTCACCGTGGTGCGGTAGAACTTGGCTCCCCGCTTTGTCGTCACGCCCTCACTGTTCAGGTAGTTTGTGATCTGCCCTACTGTGAATCCATCCGCAGCCATCTCGAAGATTTCCAGCACGCGGCCTGCGTTCTCATCCGGAACGATCTCCCCGTCTGCATTCTTCGTGTATCCGAAAACCCGCTGGATCTGCTGGATGGCTTCCTGCTTCTCTACCTTCCGTTTGATCGTCATCTTTGTGCCGAGGCGGTTGGATTCGCTCTCGGCCTGTCCGAATGCAGCAAACAGTGTCATGAGCAGCTCTCCGCCTTCACCGAGGGTGTTGATCTGCTGCAGCTCGAAGAATACACCGATGCCCCGGCTCTTCAGGAGCCTTGTAGCATCGAGCACCGTGGCTGTGTTCCGGGCAAAGCGGGTGATGGACTTCGTGATGACCAGCTCAAACTTCCCGTCTTTCGATTCCTCGAGCATCCGCTGGAACCCGGGCCTTGCTTCCTTGAATCCCGAGATACCAAAGTCGTAATAGATCTCGACAAGCTCGTAGCGCCTGTCTTCTCCGATCGTCTCCCGGTAATGCCGGATCTGGTTCTCAAGGGAATATTCCTGATCCTCGTGCTTGCTCGATACCCGGCAATACACCGCTGCCCGTATCCTGTGATCCTTTGGCTTCTCGATATGAGGAAGAAGGATTACATGGCTGTCGGCATCAGCCGAGGACAATGAAATCTGGCTTGTTGTCATGTTCTTTCTCCTCCTTCTTTTTCTGCTTGGCAAGCGCCGCTGCTCTCTGCTCTGGTGTCCGGTAGGAACTGTCACCGGAAAGGCGCTCGAGCAGGATGCGCCTCGTTGCCGTATGCTTTTTCCCGGAAAGTCCCATGCTGTTCATCCAACTGCGGAAGGTGTATTTCTCGTTCTCCACTTCCGGTGCATCACCCTTCAGCCATTTGGAATGGCGGCAGGTGTCAGTGATAGTCTCTGCAAAGTCGCGGAATGCTTCTCTCTCATCTTCAGAGCGCCCATCCGGAAATCCGGTGAAGACTACTTTTTCCTTCAGGAATGTGATGCCCTTCAGAGCTTTATCTCCTCCGCAGGCGATGAATGCTTCATTGAATTCGAAAAGGTCCTCCGGAGGATTGTCCTTCAGCACCCGTACCAGCGCTGCCGCTACATAGAAGGCATTCGGCTTGCCTATCGCCTTGTTGATAAGCGAGCCCCTTGCCGCGAATGTGTTTACAAGGTTCACTCTTGTCAGGGCATCACAGCCAATGTCAAATTCCATCCCGGTGGAGCTGTCATCCTTAGCAACGTACCCAAGCTCCTGCATCTTTCTAATGAGCGAAGGATCCGCTTTTTCATCCTCTACCCGGATGCTGGCGTTCCGAAGGACTGTATAAGGACCGACACTGTAGTTGAAAGTCGGAGCGCCGGCATACTTGACTGGCTGTTTTATCTCATCTTTCAAAAGCCGCACCAGTGCAGCTCTGTCTGTGATAGTTGTCGTAATTTCCATGCTTGCCTCCTTTCGGTAGTCTATAGATCACTCTGAAGTGCAATAGTATCAAGTCATTTCTGGCTTTCTCTTCCTTATATTTATATAAGGGACATCACCTGGATCTCAGCCCTTCCCGAAGTAGTCGAGGACGTAGTGCTCATGGCAGCAATACTTCCGATTCTTATTGCCGTAGACCTCGAAGGTCTTCCCGCAGTACGGGCACACCTTGACGTAGATCGCAGAGGGCTTTTTCTTCTGCTCATCCCGGTGCAGCTTCCAGTACTTTCTGCGGCACGCCTCGCAGCAGAAACGCTTCCGTCTTCCCGGGTGATGTTCGTCCTGTGCAATAGGCTTTCCACAGAAAGCGCAGGCTTCTCTTGCTCTGATCTTATCGAGCACGCCCTCCATAACCGGTGCCTCGTTGCACGGCAGATCCTTGCAGCGATACCGAATTGCCTCTGTGTTGAGGCCGGTGTAATCTGTGATCTTCCGATAGCTCATGCCGTTTGTCCTGAGCAGGATGGCCTGCTCCAATTCTTCATCTGATATCTTTCTTGCCATATCCGTTCTCCTTTTGCGCTCTGGTTGTCGATACAGTGATCCCTTCACTACTCACAGGACAGATAGGTCTGCTTTGAGCAAAGGATTATCCCGGCACATATAAACGGAACTTTCGAGGAGAAATCGGAAATGGAATGAAACAAAAAAAATAACGGGCATCCCGAAGGACACCCGTTGATGTACAGATTATGAAGTTTTCAAAGCAGGTAATTAGTCGATATAGATATCATGAATGGTCGGTATGAAGTCCTCAAAGTGGGTGACCAGCTCTGCATCTTCCTCTGGCCAGTCTTTATATGCATTCCCATACTTCTTTATCTTCTTATTCATCCACGCAAGTAGCGCCTGCGGCATCGCCTTCGGCCCCTTGTTCGCCATCATCACTTCTTTGTCAGCGTATGTGCCATATTCTGCAATATTAAAATTCCGCACGGTGCCACTGTAAATAATGGCTTTATGTTTGTCTTCCTCCTTCTTACTGAAATGTAGATGGAAACTTGTAATCCTGATCTCATCATCAGGATTTAAACCCAAAACATACTCAAGAATTGTTTGATGCTTTTGTTCTGCCAACGCCCTATTCCCCCCTGTACTTCATTGTTGTTAATCCCATAATAACACCACATTTTTCAGAACGGGGAAATAATAGGGCGTTGTCCAGACTTAATTACTTCACCCGGATCTTCCATCCCACCTGGATCAGATTTACATTCCTGATCAAAGTTGGATTCAGTTTCTGAATTGCGGAAACGCTTGTACCATATTTCTGTGCAATCGCGGAGAGCGTATCTCCGCTTCTTACCGTGTAGTAGACGGCCTGACCTGCACCGAGCAGCTCGTTCACCTTTGCCTGAACGGCAGAGTAATCATAACCTGCAGTCGTGATGCGGCTCTTCCTGTCATCACCGTTGCCCCACTTCCCGGCAAGCACCTCCCGGGCAAGTTCATCGACCGTCTTGTTCGGCTGAACCGGAGTGGTTGTGGTAGTACCTCCCTGCTTGGTGTATCCGTTGTAGCCGCCTGCTTTGATAATGGACGGGTAGTCCTGATACGAAATATCCAGGTCAACATTTCCGTTGATCCCGTTCACCTTCCCGGAGGACGAATACTGCCATATTCCGAACGCTCCGCCATAGGTGCATTTCGAAGCATACTGCGCTACCCAATGGGTGAATGGCGTGAGCTTTGAATCATCCATCCGGTCACGGAAGCCTGAATAAGCTGACCCATATACACCCGCAAAATATCCAGCAGATTCCAGCGTATGGCAGAAGGCAATCGTTGCCTCCGTGATGCCGGCCTTGGCGGATGCAGGCTGAGCTTCATTATCCATGAACACAGGATATTCAAGCTCCTTTCCTTTAAGCTGTGCAAGGAAGCGCTGTGCGTCGGCCTTTCCAGCTTCAGCAGAAATGCATCCCGGCCCCACGAAATAGTACGCTCCGACAGCTATCCCGTTTGCTTTGGCACCTTTGTAATTCTCTTCCCATCTGGGGTCTGTGTAGAATCCGGCATCGGATCCACCTGACTTGATGATGGCGAACTGGATCCCGGAAGCCTTCACCTTTGCCCAGTCGATATGTCCCTGCCAATGGCTGACATCTATTCCTTTGTATTCACTCATGACTTTTCCTCCTATAAGAAAAGCCCTCCGGGCAATGACGCCCAGAGAGCCAATGTTGCTCCTATGACGGAAGGAGCATCCGGGATACGAGGATCACCTCCTCTCACTGATTTGTCTTTGTAAGCTGCTTGTAGATCTGGTTCACGCCAGTTGCCGCTAGACCAGATACGATGCCAACAGCCAGAGCGTTGATGACATCCTTTGCCGGGAAATCCGGCATCAGGTACAGCCCCGCAATGCCGAGCACCGCACCAACGCATCCGCAGATCACCGGGATCAGCTCATCCTTCACGGAGCCTGCTGCCTTGCAGCCGATACCGACCAGATACGCAATTACCGTGATTGCCGACACATTTGCAATTCCAAAATCCATAAGTCATTCCTCCTTTTCTCTACTGTCTGCCGTAAGCGGCAGTTCCAGACACTTCTTATACAAAGACTCCCCGGTTCCGTTGCCGCCGAGTGCCTTGTATGGCTTAAACAAATACTCGAGATTGCTCCTATCCTCCGGAGAACACCATCCCCGGGCAATAAAAAAGCTGCAGGCCTGATAAATCCGGTCGTGCAGCAATGCCATCATTCCTTCTTTGATTTCGTCGTTCTCCTGCTTCCTTCGGAGCAGTGCTCGCCACAGCCACGTGATGATGGCAATGATCAGGGCAAACAGTTCCTGAATCCAGTAACGTAAGATAAAATCTATCAACGGTTTCTCCTTCTTTCATGCTACGTGCTTTGTAATGTCATACTCCTCATTCACTGCCGTCCATCCGCTTGATTCTGCGTCTGTTCTGTAGAAGGATACACACTCACCTTCTGCTATCGTATACGCTGTCTCAAAGAAGCTGAAGGTTCCGTCCCATTTACTTCCTTGCTTCACCAACCGCAGCATTGCATCTCCGTTCTCGAAGAAATACATCTCGAAGATCTGCTCCACGCTGTGGTTTGAGTAGTATGAGCTTCCTTCCCAGCGGATCCTGTAACAATTCAGATCCAAATCTGCCAAGTGATATACAGCATGGTAGAAAATCGTACCATAGGCATCGCGCCGGTTTATCTTGATATCTTCTGAACCAGTCACGCCAAGCCATGAGTTTGTACTGACGTAGAACGTCGTCCTGTCTGTTCCCTTGTATGGCCAGCCCATGACAGTATTAGTGAAAGTGATCGTCTGATCGTCTGCACCGGTTGAAAATCCAATGGTCATACTATTCGTATCTGCCAGCATGGTTTCCATTGTCCGTTCCAGTATCGGGCTGTCGCAGTCTGAATTATGGTGATCTATGTCATACATCTCATCAACGAGCCGGTATCTGGTGCCAAAGAAGTCGTCCCGATAGATAGAAAGATGGCCTCCTGCTCCCGGATCCGTAAAAACTGTATTATTCAGCTTGTATGCGCCGGTGCGATTGGCGCTCTCACCATATTTCAGAATATGAAGCAACGCATCGCCATTTCCAAGGAACGCAAAATCCCACGAAGAACGATATTTCTGATCCTGATTGTATGGCATGTAGCCATCCCATGTGACACGGATCATCGACTTCACATCATCCATCGGAAGTTCCAACAGATAAAGGTTCAGGTAGCCGTCATCCCTGTTATTTACACAAAGACTCATATCTCCACACGTTAGAAGGGAATCCCCAGTAAGAGCAATCGTTGAGTTCGTCTTTCCCTCTGCCGTGATATCCGGGCACTGCACCAGAAATGGTCTTGCCTTGAACTTCTGCAAGGTAATCGAATAGGTACCGCCGTCACTATAGGTAGACGTGAGATTTGTTCTTCCTAGTGTGATACCATCCAAGGTGTCGATTTCATTCTTTATCGGAAGGCTCAGCGTTCTGGATGCACCGTTCTTGTTCAGATACGCCGTTGTCTTGGCCTGTACCTGAAATCTTGTCCCCTTCGTGATCCTTTCGGTATCTACCGATGCTCTGGCAAGCAGTTCATTCACATAAGAGATTTCTGTAATTCCTGGGGCATCGAAATCTGAAATACTGAGAGACGGATTCAGTACGGTGTCTGATCTGAGCCAAACCGTATGAATGTCATGCGGCATCACCAGCATGTTGCTTTCAGAATCTGAAAGGAACAAGTTGTTGACACCTCCATCACCACCCTGCGAGATATCGAGAACTTTCGGCACAAGTACCGACAAAGCTTCCTTGTGATTTGCAGCAACGCCCATTGTCACCAGGTTGTCAGCGAGTTTATTCCGGAGTGTATTGAGCCTGGAAAGATAATCACTAATCGCCATTCATGCCTCCTGTCCGATGATATCCTTCAGCACGGTTTCCACATCACCAATCGCCGCCGTCACCGCTGCATTGGTTACAGGATTCATAGAGTCCTTGTCCAGAACGCTGTCGACATCGATATGCACATTTTGAATGGCTTCTGCCAATTCCTGTTTATCGGTGAAATTGGCATTCCGTGCCTTTGGATTCCCGGGAAGATCCAAGGTCATGACATTACTGTCCTTGGAGCAGATCTGCCCTTCCTGAAGATACCCAATTGCATGGCAAAGATATGTACCCGCTTGCTCTGGAATTTCAAGTTCTCCAGAAAGTTCATATACAACGTGGCTCGCCGTCCTGCCATCACACTCCAGTTCAATCCGGTAGCAGTCATAGACTACTTTCTTTTCTTCCGGCTCTGTGATGGCGTAACTCAGTACTTTCCTTTCCGTATCCAACGCAAGCGAGAGCACCGGAGCTGTGTTCTTCTCCTTATTCGGATGAAGTGGCACCACTACACGAGAGAGATCCCGATAGCGCAGTCGGTAGAAACCAACGGCACCGAGCTGCGGGAAAGACTTGACACCGATATGCCGTACCTCTCTCGGCGTCATACATACTTCCGGCGGGCTGCTCCATGCCAGGTTATCGTAATCAGCAAGGGTAATCTGTGTATGCACCTGCCAAGGTGTATGTTTGTCGGAAACATAGTGCTGATACAGGCTATTGTCCGGCTGATTGGCGATGAAGTTCTGGATACCGTTCTGTGGCCCTGCAAAGTTCTTAATAAAATTGAGTGGCACATCATCACCTCCCTGCATTCAATCTGTTACTGTGCAAAAGAAATCGTAGGATTGAAATCAAAAATATAATCAGAACTCTTCCATGGACGATCAATTGCGGCATCCATCGTCAGCACATCATTTGCGGCAGGTGCATTTGCAAAAACGATGCCGGAACCTCTATGACAGAATTGGCTGTCGCCTGCGGCCTGATAGAGTCCTAAGGTATCTTTATCTCTCGTTCCGTCAGGCCATTTGACAGAAATCTTCATGTAGTTCATCACATAATCTTTATCGAGCCTATGATCGGTCGTATCTGAAAAGCTGTTATTGTAGCTGCAGGAGATCGGAAGAGAAAGAACATCTGTGTAGGTTTTTCCATCTTCTGACACAGAGTAGGTTAGCGTCGTTCCCTCTGGAATTTCATATTTATCGCTATAACGGCTTGGCATGGTGCATGTCCAAGTTCCCGGAACAATCGTATTGATCGAATTACCGAGCAACGGATCCGTCATATAGGAGATGATCATTGGCGTAGATTCATTCAAAGAGTGGCCTTTGTCGTTATATCCATTTACTACCTTCTGCTTTGTTCCCGGAATAAAGAAACCATACTGGTCAACATAGTTTGCCTGCGGAATCTGGTCACTATACTGCAGTAATTTCTTAAAGAATGTCCCCTGCGTGATACCCTGCATCCTTCTCGCATTTCCGAGATGATCACAGGTATAGTCCACGCCCCTTGTAAGGGCAACTCCATTCTTGTAAATCACTTCGGTATCCTTCACCCAGACAGGCAGCACAGGTGTAAATTCCTTTGTGACTCCATCTCCTTTTCCAAGAGACATCCCGGTCAGAGTTCTCTGTGGAAAGAGCTTTGCATTTGGAAACCGGAAGGCAAAAGAAGGAGTCTCCATAGATGCCAGTGCATCGGAAGGCCGCGAATAAGAAAATGCCACCATGTTCACATACATTTCCGGGCTGTTCGAAGTGGAAAACCGACATCCGGACATCGTGTAAGTCGTATCCTTCCATGCAGCGGTATTACCCGCTTTCTGCCGGGGCTTAAACAGATAATCAATATTTGCGGCATCTGTCAGTTCCAGACAGCTCTGGTAGCTGTAATAGGAATAAAAATATTCGAAGAAATGGTAGCTGTCGATTAGCACATTTCCACCAAAAGAAAATACGAGCTCACTCTTACTGATATCTCCTCATGTCACATAGAAATCCACGGAAACAGTCAACTCATCAATGTTCGTCTTGTTGATACTGATCGGGTTTCCTTCAGAGTCCATGATCATTGCATGTGTATACAAATGGCCTCCTCCGGCAAGTCCAAGTTCTGAGATGTTCGCCGAATAAGTATCCGACGGAGGGATCACAAAAGTGACATTGAACTTCCGTTCATTCTCGCTGATGACTTCCATATCCCCAAAGGATCGCTTCACGTTGGCATCGCCAGTTCCGGCACTGAATGCTGGCGTGAACATTTGTGTATCTGTTGCAGAAGGAGTTCCTGACCCAGTACCAAAATAAACTCCACTGACTTCACAACTATATCCATTCGAATAATAGGGCAGATGTCCGACCAGATTATATATTCCGTAGGTAGTCAGGATGTTGTGCGTCCTCACGGACTGTCTCTTTCCAGTTAAAGTGTTTCGAAGCGTCAGGGTATATTCTGTTTTGATGCCGATAGGCGACTTTTCATTTCTCATCATCTTTCCTCCTCAGAGCAATCCGTCAGATCGGCTGCTCGTTTTTATCGTAATAACCGACAGCAGCATAAGAAACTGGCGCCTTAGGGAGCGTGATTCTCTCATCACCCGCTGTTTTTTCCGGATTCTTTCTGCCGAAGAACAATTCAGTTGCATCCTTCACGCTGACCGGAAGAATAAGGTTCTCTTTGCTCTTCCCAGTCAACTCCCCTTTATGGGTGTAATAGGCCGGTTCATTTGCTGTATTCTGCGGCAATGCGACAGCTTCCTTGGATCCATAGTCGTTATATCTTGTGCGGTCAAAGATAAAAGCGGTCTTCAGAACACCCACCCGAACAACACCATAGTCTCCAATCTGGGCGAGAAAGGTAGGATCATCCTCCGGGTTGAGTGTGACGTCATACTCGTATTTCAGTGCAGATGGAACAGGTGCCTCCGACAGCTGGATTCTCAGAGTAGATGTCCTGTTTTCCTTATCCTCAGCAAATTCCCATGTTCTGACAGAGTAGCTTCCATCAGGCTTGGGTGTGCAGACAAAAGAAAAATCAGAAGGACTCATCTTCTCACCATTTCTTTTCTGAAACAGCCGATTGTATTTCACTGAGTATGTCAGACCATCCTCACTTTGCGTCTTTTCCTGCACGTTTACGGAAAGGTCAGTTCCCGGCGGATACAAACACGACTCCGGAATCGCGGTCTCCGGAAGATCAATCTTTTCTCTGGGCACCGCCTGCATCACATATGTCCGGTCGGTAATATAGATCTTTGTTCCATTTGATGTGGAGTGAATTGTCACCGCCATTCGATAATCATTCAATCTGGCAACAGAGCAGTGATCTGCATCAGAAATGCTGCTGTCCACCTCATACGCTTTGTCCCATTTCATGACACCAACATCCGAGAAGTACTTGTACTGCCGGTACCAGACATGACCAGATTTGATATAAACGACAACAAGCCCCTGATCCTGAGAAAGCTTCACCTCCGACTTGAATCCTCGGCAGGCATGAACAGAGCTGACGCCGCTGTCAAGCTCAAGTCGCATGGTCTCATCTTCTCCCTCCTGCCCATGGAGCATGCCGTCTTCAGTCACCCAGAAATACCAGGGCTGATCCTTTGTCACCAGCGTAAAAACTTCCTCTGTAGACCGCCGCGTCCAGTAACCATTGAACTCGATCGCCGCGTCTACCGCCTTGCCAAGATCTGCAACACTGGCCCACTCCGGACGTTTGGTTGCCTTCTCGTCATAGTCGCGGTGCGCCACTAGAAGCTCCCCGTCCTCAATGCCAATGGCCCAGATCTGATCCGGGCCGTTCTGTTCCTGCAGCTGCCGGACCGAAATATCCCGGACATCCATTGTCAGATCATCGAGAGCTTCCACGTAGTTTCCCGCATTGATCGAGAAGAACAGTGCCCGTGTATCAATTATGACTCTGCCGGAAGTGCACTGTGCCGTGACAACCAGAGAATGTACTCCCTGCAGTCTCTCAAGATACGCATGTGGAATTCCGATCGTCCCGCCGCCGCCTTCAATGATGTCAAACTCACAGGGTGAGAACAGTTCTTCCACCGTCGTGTCATAAAAACGCAGGATCAAGTGCGAGGCTTCACTTGCCGTATAGCTCATCAGAAAGTGTCCTTCCACATCAACCTGTTGGCTTACGTAGAATGTGATATTGCCGATGATCTGCTCATATACGCCAAATTCCATCGGGCCGGTGTTGTAGTCATAGAGCAGCTTGTTAATGGACTTTGTCACCGACTCCACCTGCGAAATCAGGCCGGAAAGATCCTTGTCGCTCTTATCATTTCGTGTTGCCAGCGCTGGATTCTTTCCAACACCCTCGATCTCAAACCTGCTGTTGTAGGTGTAGGTAAACTTCGTGATGCATGACAGCTTCGTACCATCTGCTGCGCCGCCGGAAAAGCAAAGCACATCCATCAGGTCAAAAGCCGGATCGCCAATCATGGAAACCTTGAACGGTACATACTGAATAGCGCTGAGTGCAGATAGAATATTCTCGCAGCAGCCGTCACGAATCTGGTCATTCTGAAGAAATGGATTGCTGCCCAGATCGTAAGTGAGCCCATTGTCTTCCTCTGCTCCGTAGTAATTTGTTTTCTCCTCTGCCTGATTCACAACAGAAAGACCAGTGTATTTCGTCTCATAGTCTCCAAAAGTACATCCGGAAAGTCTGTGGCTGTCGTCAATCGTATCAACCACATCTGTGTTATACGTTCGAAGGACAAGTCTGCCGTCTCGATCTGCAAAGGCATTTGCAGCGCAGGTCTGCGCGATCCAGGAAACCACATCACGCCATGTGGAGATATCATTATCCGCCGACATTGTGACCTTAACCTTACCATTAGGAATCGTCTCAAAATCTGCTGCACTCATCCCAAGCGTCATCTTACAATTCGAACAGGCAAGCGTGAGGATCTCATGAGGCGTTCCAGTCAGCCGCTCTGCGGAGAAAGTACGGTCCAGAAGAGACATGTTGTCGTAGGCTGTGATGGCGATTCCGCTGGTTCCCCACTGCGCATCGGATATGGTGTAGACGCCAAGCGGAACGTCCTCATAAGAACCGTCTGCCACCTTCATGCCAAAGACTGGGATCAGTTTACCGTTCTTCAGAGAATACCGATCCGCATCAAACCCGATCAGCGTCACTCTGAGTTCCGCAATATACACCTGCCCGATCAGAACCTGCGTCTCATCCGAGCACTGATTGGAAATAGAGAAAGAGCCGGATAGAATGTTCTGATCCGTGAAGACCGATCCATTGATGGTTCCGCGCATCCGATACCGCTGTACGGGACTTTTTCTTGCTTTCAGATATGCGTCCGATACGTTGTACATCCTGCTCTCCTCTCCTTAGAACTCTTCCAGATCAAAACTCACAGTATAGAGTCCGTTCGTTCTCTTCGTTTTCTCCGAATGCTCCTCGAGTCCCGGTTTGAAATTTCGCATGCGCATTTGCCGCGTCTTATAGTCTTGCGTTTTCAGGTCATAGAGCTTCACGGTTATGCTGTCCTTATCCCGAAAAGCTGCAAACTTTGCCGCCCAGCTTGCCGAGCATTGAAAAGAGGCAGAGACAGACAGTTTGTCACTTCGAATGACAATCACCTGATCTGTTCCTGCCTCGGTCTGATTTACACTTTCGACTACGCTATTGCTTTCTTCCCACTTCGATGGTGAGAAGAGTTTTACATCATCGAAGTAAATTGGGTAATCCTTAAGCATCATCTGCCTCCTGAACGGTAATTCACCCGCTGCTGTGCCTTGACGACCAGTTCGTCTATCCGTTCATTTCCGATATAGACCGGGATAATAATATCTCCACCGGATACACCGGCCAGAGCACCCTGCACGATTTCTGCCAGTTTATCGGTTCCGACTACAGCTTCCTGCCCCGCTTCACCGCCACCAAGAAGTCTTCCTCCTGCAGAGCCGAAGATCGTCGGACTGTTCAGAATATAGGCATCATCCATTGCTTTCCGGTACCAGTCCACAGATAAATGCGGTACGGACGGAGGATCAATGGAGAGCTTTCCGCTGATGGAGAAATGCGGAAGCTTGATATGCGGGAGTTCCAGATGGCATCCCGCAAAGAATCCACTGATCCGGCTTAGACCACCACTCACGATGCTTTTTGCATTCTCTATCATCGCTGAGAAGGCTCCCTTGATCGCATCGAGCATTCCCTGTGCAGAAGACAGGGCATCGCCGAGCTTCCCACCTGTTAATTCATTGATCTTCGAGAATCCTGTCTCCCAGATCGACTTGTAGGCATCCACAGCGGTACCAATGATTCCCTTGATCCCGCCGCCGTGCTGCTCCACCGAGGACTGGATTGCATCCCACGTATTCCCGGTGTTGGTCTTTACGGTATCCCATGCAGTGCTGATCGTAGTCTTTATGGTATCAAAGGCCGTACCTGCCGTCGTCTTGATGCCATCCCATGCACCCGAGAGCGCGGTCGTAATGCCGCTCCATGCCGCCGATGCGATTTCACTAATCGTTGCCCAGGTATTTCCTAGAAAATCAGAAATTCCAGTAAAGACTGTGGTTGCTGTCGAACTGATGCCGCCCCAGAGCTCTGTAAAGAAGCTGCTGATTCCGTTCCAGACAGTCTCTGTCACAGTCTGAATGCCGTTCCACAGCCCGGAGAAGAAACTACCGAGCCCTTCACCGATGGACTGTACCCCAGAGCACACAGTTTCCCAGACACCGCCGAACCATTCAGAGATTTCTCCCCAGTGCTTCACGATCTCGATGACCGCAACCACAGCAGCGACCACAGCAGCGATGATCCCGATGATCGGAAGGATTGGTACCGAAACTACCGTGATCGCTGGAATCGCCGTTCCGGAGAGAAATCCGACAAGTTTTCCGACCACACTTGTGACGGATCCAACTGCCGTGACCACCTTGCCGACACCGACGACAACTGGTCCTACGGCTGCAGCGATGAGTGCTGCCTTAACGATAGCTTCCTGCATACCTGGAGAAAGGCCGTCCCACGCACCTTTCAGCGCAGTCACCACATCCTTGATCTGGGTCATGGCTTCCGTGATCATCGGGGCAGATGCATCCACGATTTCTGCACCGAGGTCTTTCAGATTGTTCATGACAATCGTCATCTGGTCCAAAGGATCCAGTGTTTCATTGAACGTGTTCTCTACCGACCCGGCATAATCTCCAAGCGTGGTAGAGAGGTCGTTTAATGAGAGCTTGCCACTCTGAACTGCATTGTAAATGGCACCACCGGCGCGAGAGCCGAACAGATCGTAGGCTGCCTGCAGCTTCTCGGTATCCGTGGCATTGCTGCTCATGGTTTTCGAGAAGTCCTTCAGAGCATCACTCAGGGACTGCCCGTTTTTCGTCGCAACCTTCTGTGCCTTGGTAAGACCAGTGAGCATTGTCGAGGTATCAAGGCCTGACATCTCAACTGCGCCCATGAAGCCTGCCGCCTGCTCAGCGGAAAGGCCCATCGCCTGAAATTGTCCGGCATTCTTGGCAAGGTCCTGTGAGAGCGTATCCATCGACACACCCGTTGCCTGCCCGACCTGGTTCAAGGCATCGAGGAGGTTCCCGGCATCATCCGACGACTGTCCGAAAGCATTGAGGACGGAAGATACGTTATCAACCGAGGTGGATACATCTGTCGAATTCAGTGTGGCGAACTCCACAAACTTCGTGGAAAGATCCTCGAGTGCATCGCCGGTTAGACCAAATCTCGTGTTCACCTCGCCGATGGCATCACCGGCGGTCTGGAAATCAGTCGGGATCGTCTCTGCGATAGACTTCGCCCGGTTCTGCATATCCTCAAGGGCTGCACCGCTTGCGCCTGTCTTCTGAGTTACAGTATCGAGGGCTTCATCAACTTCCTTCCACGCGGCAACCGAAGCGGCACCGACCGCAGCGACCGGAACCGTGATGCCTTTGGTGAGCCCTTCACCCACATCGCTGATCTTGCCGCCGACTTCCTTCATCTTGTCACCGGCGACCTGAAGCTGCTGTCCGGCAACGGAACCAAACTTCTTGTACTCGTCCTCGAGTCCTTCCAGCGACTGCTTGGTCGCCTCGATTTCCCGGGTTAGAGCTTCCTGCTGCTTCTGCGTCTCCTCTGTCTGTGGACCGGCTTTGAGCTGTGCGAGGGCTTCCTTCTCCTCGGCAAGCTTCTTCTTTGTCGCATCGATCGCGTCGGTGAGGTATTTCTGCTTCTGCGCCAGAAGATCAGCGTTGCCGGGATCCATCTTCAGGAGCTTGTTGACGTCCTTTAGATTACTCTGGGTATCCCGGATCTCTTTGTTCACGCCTTTCAGGGCATTGGAGAGCTTTGTGGTATCGCCGTCCAGCTCGATTGTGATTCCTTTAATGCGATCTGCCATAGTCTCCTCCCTTCATGGCACGAAAAAACACCGGCTCATCACCGATGCGGTTTAGAATTGATCGAAATCTTGCTGCGTTGCTACCTGTCGGTATTCATCGTCACAGAGGTCGTTCCCGGATTCGATGATCATGTCCATCACAGCGCCCTCGTCCAGCTCATCCAGCTCGGACAGTGTCAGCCCCATCTGCTTCGCCCTCAGGAGGTATACTGCCGTGTTTACTTCCCGCTCCGTTGGGCGGCTTCTTTTTTTGGCTTAGAACTGGTCCTCCGTGAGCCAAGATAAAGCGTGACGAACTCCTGCATGTGCAGGAAGAGCTCTGCCCCATCGAACTGGTCTGCCCATTCAAGAAAGGCATCCACGTTCAGGGTATTCATGTCCCGCTTCTCTGCCTGTGCATTCATGATGAAGGCCAGCTTGTCACCGACCGTCATGTCGGTCTGGTCGTCCTCGCTGTTCTCCATCTTATTTAAGAGGATCATCAGGTCCTGATGGAACACCTGCTTATAACGATATGCTGTGGTTCCCGTTGCGAGGAACGGGAAGCTCTTCTCCCCCTCCCCACAGGTTTTAAGAGTAATCTCCTGATACATTAGCCTGCCTCCTTATCACTTGCCGCTTGTCGTTGTAGTCGATGTTGTGGAAGTTGTGGTTCCTGTCGCCTTCGCCGCAGCAGGTGTGTAGACCTTGCTATACCAGTTCTGGTAGGTCGCATCTGCCGTATCCGCACCGGAACGGGCCTTGACGATGTTCTTGCCAAGCGTCGCATCTTTGATGCTGGTGGCATTGATCGTGAGACTCTCCGTCTGCACCTCGATGGAATCCTCCTTCGTGGACGATGCAACAGACGGTCTCGTTGCCGTGCAGTTGTACATGACATGGCGGATCTCATTCACATCGCCGTCAAACTCAAAGAGCAGCGCGAAGTGAATCGGCTGTGCATCGGCATCCTCGATCAGGACTCCGTTTCCATCCTTGATCTCACCCAGCACGTTCTCGCGGAAGTCCTCCGGTACCATTGCAGACTCGAAGTCTCCGTTGTAGCCGCTGTTCGCATTGGTGACAAAGTACTGCACGCCATCCGCCCAGAAGATCGTCTGGTCTCCCTGTGCATCCAGCGAAAGAGATACAGCGCCCGGCCACGCTACTGGATCGGCAAAGGTGGCTGTTCCGTCCTCCGCAATCGTTGCGATGGCATAATGTACATTCTTCAGGTTGTACTTGACCTTATTCTTTTTGCTTCCCATTTCATGCCTCCTTTTCAAATGAATACAGGACCTCGTAGAGCTTCTCCGACTCTATCCAGGTCTCTGTCTTTTCAAAGAAGATCCCGCTCCCAATGAGCAGACCTTCCAGTTTCTTTTCTATCTCCGGATCCTTCTTGTCCGTGTAGAGCTCGATGTCGATTTCCGTAATCGGAAAATACACCGTCCCATCCGCAGCGAAGTTGTCGCTGTTCGGACAGCGGAAACAGAGGAAGGGAGGATCCGGTCCCTCGCCCTCCGCAAAATGATCGTAGGCATAGGGAAGCCCCAGCTCCTCCAGAATCTGTATGATCTTATCCATTGCATCCTCCCGGCATCAGCCCTTCAGTTCCTTCTCAATCTCATCCGACAGCTTTCCGGTGATCTCTTCCTCGACCGGAGCGATATGAGGAGTGCCCTCGACTCGCCCGCCTCCACGCTTGGCATGGCCTTTCTCAAGGAGATGCGTCAGTCCATAGATCTTGTTGTGAACGACCACTTCAGCTCCGATCGCTGATTCCTTCTGGACGGTAGAACGCCAGCCCTTTGCATACTTTCCGGTGCGTTTCGGTGATTTCTCCTTCAGTTCCTTTACGGCTTCCTTCCCGGCATCCTTGATCTCCTGCTTTACGATGTCGTTCACATCGTCGGCATAATCCGAGAGTGTCTTCTCGACCGTTGCCGCCAGTTCATCTACCTTGATCTTCATCGCTTCACCTTCTCGCACTTGAATTTAAGGCTGTTGTGCCTAAACCCCATCGGATCAATAGCGGTGACATTGTAGATGGCATCGCCCAGCCGGATCCGGATCTTTGTGGAATCGAGTCCTTCAAGGCACTTTGCATAACGGACCGTAAAGTCAATCGCATCCGTGCTGTTGGTAGTCCCGGCTTCCTGCTTCTCTGACCCTCCACTCTGAACCGGTGTCGCCCAGCAGGTGTAGAAGTCGACCCACGTATTTGTGTGGTTGCCGTACTTATCCTTCACGACCTCGTTCTTCTGGATCGTAAGCCGGACATTCATTGCCGCGATATTCATCTCCCACCTCCATCAGAACCTCGGGTCCCGTTCTCCGAAGAGAAGGTTCCGGAGTGTGATCGTCAGTGCATGATGATCAGCTTCTTCCCGATGCTCGTTGATGTAAGCGAGAGAATACAACACTGCCACCGTGACAATCGGACTATCGTCTTCTCCAAGACTGTCCTTCCGGAGAACCGAAGCGACCAGACTCTCGGCGGCATCCAGTTCCTGCTGAATGATGTCGTCTTCATCGTTCGAATCGACCCGGAGATATTTCTTTGCTTCATCCAGTGAGAACATCACTGCCTCCCTTCCAGCCAGAAAGAAAGCCCAGGGCTGTGACACCCCGAGCTCTCAACATTACTTTGTTACGACTGCGGATCAGGCAGATGCGCCTGCCTTCATGATCTGCACGGCCTCCGGCAGCACCAGAAGACCATCGACACGCTCCTTGGCAACATAGCCGATCATGCCGTTTCCAGCGAAGAGCTCGCGGAGCTCCTGCATGGAACGGGTCCCGCGATCGCCGATGTTGTAGTAGCTGTAATCGCCGAATGCCATCACAGGCTTCCCGGTGGCAAGCTCCGGTGCAAAGGCGCTGGTGTGAACCGCATAGCCAAGGAGTCTGTCCGGCTCCCCGGCCTGATAGGACGGCTGCCAGATATAGGCTCCGTTGTTGTCCTTCAGCTTCCGGAGTGCCGCAAGGGTCTGGTCGTTCATGATAAATGACGCCTTCTTCCGGTACGGACGCTTCAGGGCATAGACAAGATCCAGCACATCATCGGTACTGAGCTTGGTTCCAGTGAGAGTCTTGGCAACCGTGCCGCCATTTGTCTCATCAAAGAGACCGGTCGGCTTTCCCTTGCCATCACCGTTCAGGAACGCATCCTCCTCAGCGTTTGCAATCGCGATACCGAACTGGGTCGTGATGTAGCTGGCAAGATCGAACATGGAGTCATAGAGCAGCTCCTCGGTAACCTTCACTGCAACATGCAGCTTGTGGGCATCAAGGATCTTCTGACCGAACTTTGCATCTGTAAACTGGAGAGCTCCGCCCTCTTCGATCCATGCAGCCGTAGGCTTTGCCCCGGCGATGTTGATCTTGTGCTCACCGGAAGTGGTGATCTGGGTGGCAAGGCCTCTCATGATGTTCTCCTCGTTGAGGACATCGATCAGTCGGCTGTCCCACTCCTCCGGAACCAGATATCCGCCATCGGCATCCACGCCCTCCTGCAGGATGTCAGATACCTGATGGAAGTTCGTGCGCATGGCGGTCAGCATGTCCTTCGCATACTGGTCGGAAGCGCGGCCCTTCTTGACCTTCTCACCAGTGCTGGTCGGCATGTTAGAAAGCGGAGCAGAGGTCGGCTGGTTCAGCTGGGCCTCAATGGCGGCCTGACGGTTCAGTCGGTCGATCTCCTTGGTGAGATCCGTGATCTCCTTCTCCATGCGGTCATAAGTTGCATCATCTTCCGCAGAGAGAACACCGTTCTCTCCTCTGTGAGCTTCGAGGAAGGACTTCGCTGCCTCCCACGCTCTTGCTCTCTTTGCAATCAAATCCTGTACGTTCATATGTGTTTTCCTCCTCACATCATTGTGCGCAGCAGATTCAGACGATCCATGAGAGCATCCACGCTCCGGCCTTCCTCTGCTTTACTGATTACTGCGTAGTGTTTCTTCACCTTGTTGGTGAAATCAGCCGCCATCTGGCGACTGGAATAAAGGAATCCTGTGTGGATCAAATCCTTGTCCTTCTTCTCAGGATCCTCGGATTCCTGTGCCGGCTGATCTTCCTGTTCCTTGGATTTCTCCGGCTCTTTCTCATCCGGATCACCCTCGTCCGGCACTTTCTTTTCCTGCTCGTCTTCATGGTAAAGATCCGGGCGTTCCATCACGCGGTCTGCAAAATGAAGCTCGACCGCCTTGTTGGCGTCCATCCAGGTCTCATCATCCATGAGCTTTGAGAGCTTGTTCTTGGAAAGACCGGTCTTCTTCACATAGGCGTTCAGGATCGAATCCTTCACAGAATCCAGCATGGAAATCGCCTGCGCAAGGTCGTCCTTGTCCCCCATCGCCATCGTGGATGGGTTATGGATCATCAGCATCGATACCGGGCTTACCAGCACTTCATCTCCCGCCATTGCAATGACTGATGCTGCCGATGCGGCAAGGCCGTCGATCTTCACTGTGACCTTCTCCCCATAGGAAAGCAGCATGTTGTAGATCTGTGCCGCTGCCCAGACATCGCCGCCGGGAGAGTTGATCCAGACCGTGATCGGTCCTTTCCCGGAATCCAGATCAGACTTAAAAAGAGCCGGAGTGACGTCATCGTCAAACCAGCTCTCAGAAGCGATTGTTCCGTTCAAAAACAGAGTGCGTTCCGCAAGGCCTGGATCTTCACCATCCGGTGCCTTGTTCCGCACCCACTTCCAAAACTTGTTCATTAGCTCCTCCTTCCCCTTCTGCGGGGTTTTCTGTTTTCGGTATCTTTCTCCGGCTCCTGTTTCGGATCAGTCTCTTCCTGCTCAGGAGGATCCGTACCACCATTCGAACCGCTCTGCTGATAAGCTGCCCCTGCTGATTTCAAAGGCGTCATGCTGCCGTTCACGAGAAACAGGTTGCCTCCCTCTTCATCCGGAACAAGATCCATGTTCTCCAATCGCCGCACATCATTTACGCACAAGAATCCGTTGCTGATGCCGGTCGCATAGCCCTGCATCCTGGAGGCGTAGTTACCGCGGAGCAGTCCATCCACATTGAATCTGGCGTAATAGACCATCTTCTCCTCCCTTGTAAGGAGTGACCGGGAGATGGACGACTCGATTCGAGTGAGCCACGGCTGCAGACTGTAAGTCACGAATTCCAGCGACTGTTCCTCGATGTTACTGAACGTTGCGTGCTCCAGATCTCCGATCATATGCGGAGGAACGCGGAAGATTCGTGCGATCTCATCAATCTGGAACTTTCTGGTGTCCAAAAACTGTGCTTCCTGCGGATTGATGGAGATCGGCGAATACTTCATTCCCTCTTCCAACACCGCTACCTTTCCTGCATTCTGGCTGCCTCCGAAGGCTGCCTGCCAGCTGTCCCGTACCTTTTCCGGATCCTTCAGGATTCCCGGATGCTCCAAAACACCGGAAGGAGCAGCTCCGTTCTGGAAAAACTTACTGCCGTATTCCTCACAGGCCATCGAGAGGCCGATCGAATTTTTCGCCATTGCGATCGGACTGTATCCGACCAGACCATCAAACCCGAGGCCCGGGATCTGCATCACCTCGTGAGGAGACAGCTTCACAATCGTCTCCTTCAGGGTCGGTGCATCATCACCCTTGGACCAGAGATACTGGTAATAGATGTGTCCGGTCTCATCCCGATCCACGGTCATACGATTCGGCATCAGAGGATACAGAGCAGTAATCTCACCCTTGCCGTTTCGGATGATCTGAACGTAGGCGTTTCCCCACAAAAGGAGATGCGTCATCAGGGTTTCCCAGAAGGAGTATGCCGTCATCTCTTCATTCGGTTCACTGTGGAGTAAAAAATACAGCGGATGATCCGTTGCCTTCACTTTGCTGTCGTTCTCCTCCCTGTACAGGTGAAGCGGCAGGCTCGCCACAGCTTCTGCCAGAACCCGGACGCAGGCATACACAGCAGTGACCTGCATGGAGCTTCGCTCCGTCACAGTCTTCCCGGCTGTGGTGTGTCCGTAATAAGCGCGATACACACTGCCCGAGGTCGAGTCCTGAGGGTCTGCTCTCGCCTTCCTTCTGTGGAATAAATCTCTGAAACCCATTTATGCTTCCTCCATCAAAATGTGATCAGCCCTCGGCTGTCGTAAACACTCTCTTCATTCTCATGACGGACACAGCGGTCCAGCGCCATGATGGCCGCGACAATGCCGTCGATCTTTTCCGGTGACTTTGCCTTGGTCGGCTTGATGTTATCGGCTGCGTCCCGATCCACTACCACGTTCAGCGCCATCCATCGGAGGACCGGATTACCGCCGTGGATAATTTTTCCCTCCATCATCAGCTTGTAGAATTCCTTGGTCGGAGGGCTCATGTCCTTAAAGCCCTGACCGAAGGGAATCATCGTCATGCCGTCCCCTTCCAGATTGATGATGAGCTGGGTGGCATTCCAGCGGTCCACCGCAATCTCCCGGATGTTGTAGATCTGATACAGGTCCAGAATGAACTGCTCGATGAAGTTGTAGTCAATCACGTTTCCTTCCGTCGCCTTCATGTATCCCTGCTTCACCCAGACATCATAAGGAACCGACGCACGTCTTACCCTGATCGGGATTGTCTCCTCCGGCACCCAAAAGAACGGCAGGCAGATGTATTTCTCATCCTCGGTGCGAGGAGGGAACATCAGAACCAGTGCCGTGATATCTCCGGTGCTGGAGAGATCGAGTCCGCCGTAACACTCCCTGCCACGAAGGCTGTCCAGATCGATCGGCTGATTGCCCTGATCAAAGACCTGCTCCGGGATGAAGGCGGTCGTACTGGACACCCACATGTTTAAGCGCAGCTGCTTGAACACAGCTTCCTCTGCGGGATTTTCCAGTGCCTCATGGTAATGCTCCCGGACACGGTCAATGTCGATCGTCTGTCCGAGGCTCGGATTTGCTTTGTACCAGTTCTTCTCATCGTGCCAGTCTTCTCCTTCTTCCAGTCCATAGACGACTGGATAAAATGTATGATCCACTCTCTGACCGGAGAGGATATCTTTTGCCTTCTGGTGCAGCTCATAGCAGATCGAGTTCTTATCGGTTCCGGCAGTCGTAATCAAAAAGTACAGCGGCTGCTCTCTTGCATCACCAGAGCCTTGTGTTAAAACGTCATATAGCTTTCTTGTCGGCTGTGCGTGGACCTCGTCCAGCACAAGACCCGAGACATTCAGACCATGCTTCGTTCCCACCTCTGCCGAGAGAACCTGGTAGAATCCGGCATTGCTGTAATTCACAATCCGCTTACTGGCAGCCATGATCTTAGAGCGCTTTAAAAGCGCGGGTGTCATGTTCACCATCTGGTGGGCGACATCAAAGACGATGGACGCCTGCTGCCGGTCTGCAGCTGCACCGTAGACTTCAGCGGATGGCTCGTTATCTGCATACAAAAGATACAAAGCAACCGCAGCAGCAAGCTCCGACTTTCCGTTCTTTTTTCCGATCTCGATATAGGCGGTCCGAAACTGCCGCTTGTCATCCGGCTTTACAATCCCGAAGAGATCCCGGATGATCTGCTCCTGCCACGGCAGAAGCCAGAAACGTTTCCCGGCCCACTTGCCTTTGGTGTGGCGGAGCATTTCGATAAACTTTACAGCCCGGTCTGCCTTCGCCGCATCATAATGCGATGTCGGCAGCATGAATCGGGTTGGCTGATAGCCCGTGAGCTTTGGCATATCCTCAGGATGTTCCTCCATTACGGATCACCTCCTAAGAGCTCCTCCATTTCATCGCCCGTCTTCTTTTCACCTGCATCCGCGATCAGCCGCGATCTTGATGCCGGCGTCAGACCAAATTCGGTAGCAAACTTGCCCATCTGTTTCATGTAGGTTTGCGCGATGGATACTTGCGGAACCTGCTGCCAGTATCCGGAAGGCGTCCGGACGAGGGAGCCATGTTCCGTGATAAATTCCTCGGCTTCTTTCCATCTCGCGTAGGACTGGCAGTAAGCTGCGAAGGCGGCCATATCGACTTCTGTCAGAACACCGATCGCCTCCATCTTTTTTGCGAGCCTGTGCCACTCCTTCCGTGCATCTTTGCTGAGCCATTTCGGGCAGGCAGGTGCTTTCCGCTCAGGCTTCGGCTCGTTCTCATTCAGTTTTCGTTTTCCCGGATTTCCTTCCAGCTCCTTGATTGCCGTAGGAGTCGGCTTTCTTCCTCTGGTCGCCATAAGAGGCACCTCCTTTCCCGTAAAATTCTGTATCAAAAAAGGACCGCCGAAGCGATCCAGACCATGTGTGTACGAGAGAAGGAGCCTTCCGGCTCCCTCTCGGCGCTTTCTTATCTGAAGTTGTTCATGATGGCTAAAAGCGCAAGCTGTGCGTTTTCGGATTCCGGCTCGATGTCCCAGCCTCTGTTATCGATAATTCCTGATAACAGAGGTTATCAATACTTTTGAGTTATCACGAATAATTGCATGCATCGCTGTTT
>JAJGAH010000003.1 GCA_020844525.1 Eubacterium sp. | reverse complement strand
AAAAATCTGCCATCGATGCAGCAGATGATGTCCGGAACGCCTGCCGTACCATACATGCCGCCATGCTCTTTCCAGCAGAAACAGTGCGGGACAGTTTTCAGATATGTCAGGATGCGTCGAACGATGACGCTCTCCTTTATGGGTCTCTTTTCCATGGCTACCTCCAGTCATAAACGAGGACATATCCCTCATGTATTAGCTGGGGAATTAACCACCACGGGATTTGACACTTCTGTCAAATGATCAGGGATTTGACACATGACGGGAAATATATGACGTCGAGGATGCAGAATCATCTGCAAGAGGGGAAGGAGAAAAGGCCGGGAGCAGCTTTTGACACTTCTGTCTGCTCCAATGTGTCAAATGAAAGCCCTTTATTTTCAAGGCTTTTGACACTTTGACAGCAAAAAATGCATTATTACATAAGTACGAAATAAAAATGATACATCGAATATTTTTTTCATAAATATATAAAGAAATAGGAATTTTGCTGTAAAGCGTCAAATGTGTCAAATGGATTCCTTCTCTGGGGGATGCTGTTCGTGGCATAAAAATACCCGGACATCTCTGCCCGGGCACTGATCAGAATTCATGGATTTCCTTATCCAAGATTATCTGTAATGGCGATATTTCGAATGATTCTCCGCTTACCGGTTTTGTCTGTCCCGCGTTCTGTCTCCGGAAATGCTTCGGTAAGCATCGATACAAATTTTCTCTGTGAATACGGCTTCATGCCAGACTCATCACAGTATTTCTTGTACAGGTCAAAGAGCCTTGTGGAACCGGTCTCCGTTCCCGTCTTCACTTCACAGCATTCACTGACAAATGAAAGCACCGAGTCGCTGTCTTCCTTGTACTGCTGAAGCTCCGTTCTGTTTTTCTCTGTTTCATCGAATCTGTAATCATTGTTGATGACCTGCCTCAGTCCCTCAAGGGCAAAGCGGAAAATTCCGTCTGCCTCTCCACGGAACTTGTCCAGAAGCATCGGATCCCGCTTTTCCTTGGGCACCGCATGTGTGAACCGGATAATAATGAGTCTTCGGTAGAAGCCCTCGGATTTATCGCCATAGTTCTTCGGGATGCTGTTGCAGGAGAAAAGCAGCCGCGCAGTTGACTGAAACGAGAACGGGTCCTTGTTCTTCTTTTCCACAGTCAGGTAGTCCTCGCCGACAAGGGCCTTGAAGATGCCATTGTCATCGATGTTCTTGGTAGGCAGGTCAGCGAAGATGTTCGCAAGTTTTCCGAAGAGCTCTGCTGTCTTGAAGCGCTCATTCAGCGACTGCCAGGATACGTTCGATACGTTCCCGTTGCCAAGCAGGATCTCGTTTAACACGTTAAGAAGCACCGACTTTCCTGCACCAGCCGCACCGACAATGACAAAGCACTTCTGAGACTTTGTGATCGGGACGAGGAAATACCCGAGCATCTCCTGAAGGAGACGGACCTGATCCATGTCGCCGTCCATCGAATCTGACAGGAATTTTTTAAACAGCGGGCAGTCGGCATTCGGATCATAGCGCACGTTCAGCTGAATCGTTGAGAGGATATCCGGTGAATGATCGTAGAGCTTTCCTTCCAGCACGTTGTAAATGCCGTTCTTGATATTGATCATGAACGGATTGGCATTCAGCTCCCGGATCTCTTTCTGGATCTGCAGCCGCCACTGTTTCTCTGCATCCGTGATCTGTGCCATCTTTGCCTCTTCCGGCAGCATTTTTGCCTGCACCATGCGCTGGGCTTCCATTTCCGGGATCGGAGAATACACGCCATCTTCGTAGCGGTAGTGCTGCTGGGCTGCGTAGAATACCTTCTCGGTATCTTTCATCTTGCCTGCCAAGACACCCGGCATGAATTTCAGTCCCCGTTCTGTCGGCACATACCAGAGAGGAAGCTCGTCCATCACTTTGTGCTGCCTTGTTTTAAGTCCGGACAGGTATTCCCGATTCTTTTTCTTATAAGTCGAAATCAGTGCCCGAACATCCTGCGCACTGATCTTGAAATGAGATTTCAGCGTGTAGCTGATCACTGCCGTTGCAACAGCGACATCCTGATTGTAGAGATAATCCTCCACAAATCTGGACGCCGTCTTCATATCTTCCAGAGGCTTGTTTGTGATCGGAAGTTTGCCTGCCAGTTCTTCAATATAGTCCGTACTGACCGGCTGATAGCAGAGTGCTGCCGGAGCGTGACACTTACATTCTTCCGTACCGAGTTTCGGGCATTTCCAGCCTTTCTCCGCGATGGTCTCACAGGTCATCGGTCTTGTACCGGAGCTCAGGAAATGATTGATCTTCTCTGTGGTCTCCGCTTCCTTATAACCCGGATATCCGGCAGAGAGCTTATGAATCATCTCCACGCCACCCTCGAACGGAGCAAGATTCGTGATCATCGCATACCAGTCATGCTCGGACAAGGTTGCCGCGTCATCCCGGCAGTGCTTCAGGAACTCACACTCATGCATGACAATCGGGAGGCCCTTTTCCGTACCGGAAAGTTTCTCCGCTTTCTTCTTGGCGGTTTCTACTTTCGGCAGTTCCGACGAAAGCTCATCCTGCGTATATTTCCGCTCCGGATGGAACAGAATGCACTCGACCATGACAGGATCCTGCTTACAGTGATAAAATCCCGGCAGCCGCATCACACGGGACTCGTTCTGGCAGGCAGGGTCTCCCTGAAACTGTTTCACAAGCTGCAGCTGAATCTCACGGAACCGGCTGACCTCGGGATGGTCCTTCATAAACCAGTAGGTATGGAGTGACTTCTTCGTTTTGATGATCATGGAAGGCGGCAGCGGAAAATCCCTGATCCGGTTCAGCATCTCCTCAAAGGACAGCTCATCCGATTCCACGAACTGAGCGTTGATCCGCTTGATCTCCTCGTCTGACTGTCCGCCGTAGTTGACGACGAAGAAGACACCGTGACTCTGCTCATTATGCTTCTTCAGGGTTTCTTCCATGGATGCCGTGTATCTGGAACACACGCATGCAAGTTTCTGGCCCTGAAAAATGCCGCGCTTCTTGTCGTCAAAGACGCGGAAACAGACGGTATCGTCCGCATTGAACAGGGCATTCAGGACATCCTGCGCTGTAATATGCAGTGGGACAACTCCAAGTGTCTCGCCTGCTGTTTTCTTCTCATCTTCCATTCAGCATTGCCTCCCTGTCAAAAAAACGGATCTTCTTTTTCAGTCTCATGGCTTCACGGTATTCTGCCTTCATGCCATCCGACATCTCGATTTTGCCATCCTTCTGTTTCGGGCCGATAAACCATACTTCATCGCATACTGCCAGAAGCGACTGTCCAAACAGAAGTCCCAGCTCCCTCTCATGGGGATCCGTGTCATTCAGAATCCTCGGATACAGAAGATGCGATGCAACCGGAATATATCCTTTCCTGACTGCCTCTCTGCAGTAAAGGGCAGCGTCCTTCGTGTTCTTCTCCACGTCGCCTGCATACTTTGATGCGATGTACACCTTACTGCGCTCCTTGATCTTGGTTTCCCTTTTCCAGATTTCTCTTCTCTTTTCGCGGTATTCCTTCATCACATTGCTGATTGCCGCACCTGCGGTCGGATCCCTGAATCCTTCACTGTTTCTATACATGTGAATGCCTCCGTAATTGAAAAATGAAAAGTTACGGAGGAATGCTGATAGCATCCCTCATGTATCAGCTGAAGAATTAACCGGCACAGAAAAACCGCACCCCGAGACGGATGCGGTCCTGTAAAAATGTGAGATTGTCAGTCGTCCAGTTCTTCCATAGAACCAAAGGCAGGTCCGGCAGAGGCCTCTGCAATAAGGGGCAGATCAAACTCCGGGAAGGGCTTAGCTTCCATGCACTGCTTTACAAACGTAACAGCCTCAGAAAGCTTATCCTCTGGTATAATAAATGTGAGCTCGTCGTGAATCTGCAGGATCGGTTTGAGCCACGGTCTCTCCGGCAGTCCTGCAAGGATCCGCGCTACCGCCATCTTTAAGATATCTGCTGCCGTTCCCTGAATCGGCGTATTCATTGCGCAGCGCTCTGAGAAGGATTTCTGTCCCCAGTCATCGCTGTTGATATTCGGAAGATACCTCCTCCGTCCGAGCCAGGTCTCTGTGTACATCCGGCGCGATGCCTGATCCTTTACCTCTTCCTGCCAGACAGAGAGTCCCGGATATCCGGTTTTCAGGTTCTCGATCATATCGGAACATTCCTCATAGGAACGCTCAATCCCGGCTTTGAATTTCAGTGTCTTCTGTAGTCCGCGAGGGAAGAGGCCATAAAAGACGCCGAAGTTCACGTTTTTCGCAATGGTCCGATGTTCCTTGTAATTCTCTGAATTTTTGTCGTGTGCCTGCTCATACGGCACTCCGAAAATGACCGAGGTGGTCTTGGCATGAAGATCGAGATTTTTAAGATAGACATCCTTCATCGTATCGTCCCCGGACTGCGACAGATAAAATGCACCAACCCGAAGCTCGATCTGTGAGAAATCAAGACTGATGATGAGATGCCCTTCCGGCGCTCTGATGAAATTTCTGACACCGATCGGATCATTGGTCTTTCGTGGCATATTCTGGGCATTGGGATGCTGACAATTGAAGCGCCCGGTGTCAGTCGACAATGCAAAGAAGTCCGGATGAATACAGCCTGTAACAGGATTTAAGAATTTGAGATATCCGTCAATGTAAGTTGACTTGGTCTTGCCCCACTTCCGGTACTCCTGCACCAGCGTGAAAAGCTCCGAGAGCTCCGGCCTGTTTTCATCGCACCATTCCTTTAACATCTGCATTGCCTGATCGTCTGCGGCTTCCTTATTGGACAGCGTCGTCTTGAGGACCGGCAGACCGAGGGTTCCGTACAGATACTCCTTAAATGCCCTCGTGGAACAGTTCGCACCGATATTCACATCTCCGATGATAAAAGCAATCTGCTCCCGGAGCTTCTCCATCTCAGCTTCCGCTTCCTGCTTCTTTTTCTCCATAAGCGAGAGGTCCAGTGGTGCGCCATTGTGTTTCATGATGCCGAGGTACACTGCTGTCGGCGATTCCAGATTTTCCACGATCCACCTGTGCCTTGGCAGGTATCTGTCAAACCACGCATTGAAGATCCGGTACAGCTGAAGTGCCTGATCCGAATCCTCACAGGCGTATTCAATGGTTGCTGCGTCCTGCGGATCCAGCTCATCAAAATGCCTGCCTGCCGTTGTCTCAGCAAAGGTCTTTCTTTTGGTATCGAGGAGCGCTGCTGACAGGGTTTTCAGGCCACTCTCTGAGAGCTTCCGGAAGGCGTACTCCCCGTTCTGTGTCATCTGTGCTGCGCACATCGTGTCATAAACCGGAGCCTGAATCACGATGCCTATGTGATAGGAAAACGAGGATTCAAAAGCAATGTTGTGACAGACCTTGATCCTGCTGCCGTTCATCAGAAGCGCCTTGTGAAATGCATACCAGGCATCATAATCCATGTTCTGCCCGGTCAGGTGTTTCAGCGGAACAGCCACGGCCGTGCCTTCCTTTACAGAATAACTGCACTCCACAATATGTGACCGGAACGGATCAAGGGAAGCACGCTCGTCATCCCGGAAGTCCTGATCCGGCGAGGTTTCATAATCAAAAGCGACGATCTTTGCATCACCGATATAGCGCTTCAGCTCTTCAATATCCGTAACGCACTTATAATTTGTATCCATATGAAAATCTCCTATAAAGAAGACTCCGGAAGGCAGCCGCCCTCCGAAGTCTGTGGCCATGATAGTTTCAGTACACCAACCGTTATTTCAGCGGCTCGATGACTTCTCCTGACTCCGCATCGACAAAGGATCCGTCACCCGAATCCTCATCCTCAATCAGGGCATTTGCCGTAAGGTTTCCGGCATACCCCTTGATCAGATCCACCATCTTGGCCACGTATTCCTTTTCATCGCCATTCAGCATGCGCACGAACTTGAAAGTAACCTTGGAAAACGTGATGCTGCCCTGTTCCTGTTTTGCTTCTGCCTTTTTCAGGGAAATCTCTGTAACAATGCTGTTCAGTCTGCGTCCGCGTGTGATCTGCTTCTTCACATAGTCGGTATAGCTCTTGAGACTGCCGGTCGGAATCGACATCATCACCGGAAAGATCTCACCCTCGCGCAGGAGATAGAGCATCTGGCGGTTCTTGCAGGCTTTTCCTTTTCCCTCACCGGAACCGAACTTATTGAACGGGCAGGCGTGACAGTCACCACCGGGATTCCCGACTCCGTGCTCTCCATCAAAGGATCCGCAATCGGGCGGGTTGTTGCCGCCATGAAACTTTGTGGCGTAATATGCATAAGCCGGATGCTGGTAGGCAATGACCGCCGTGATCTTGGTCACAAGTTCCGGATCATCCTCTTCGCCCGGTACCTCGAATGCAAGTCCGCCACCAGACGGGATACGAATACGGTCAAAGGTGAAATCCAGTCCGGCGCATTCCCCGGAGAGTGCCTCCTGAATCGTCGCAAGACTGTCCGTGAGCGCAAACCCTGATGATGCCGCAAGTGCTGTGCTCTGTGTCTCCGTTTTCTTTTCTTCTGACATAATTTTGTCCTCCGTAATAGATAATTGATACGTACCGGGAAGAAGCCTTCCCATATATCAGCTCAGAAATTAACCGGGCAGGCCGCCCGGAATTTCATCAGCTTTTCCTGATTCCTACAGTGATCTTTTCAAAAGTATTCACGACAGGCTCCAGCCAATCCGGCAGCTCGTCCTCATTTGCCGCCATCTGCTCCTTGCAGAAACTCGCCAATGTGTTCGCATTTACGGTTTCTGTCACAATGTCGCCATAGCCGTTCTTTTTCAGAGCTGCGATCATGGCATCCTTATTGCCGGCCATCGGCGATGCGAACAATCTGCTGTTCAGATAGAAGGTAGAGCCGTTCCTTGTGAACTTCTCACACTCCGACTGTGCCATAGCATCCGACAGCTGGTGGTCGAGTTCTTCGATCCTGGCATTGACTTCCTTGGTCTGCTTTTCCAGATCCTTCTTCTCATCTTTTAAGGCCTTCAGTTCATCGGCCAGAGCAAATAACGCATTCGTTTCCATATAAATCTCCTTTCAGTCCGCGTACGGATTCTTTCCATGTCTGTAATCATCCACTAATGCTTTTGCGAGATTGATCTTGTTCCGGAGCGATCTCAGTACTTTGGTATCAACGGTTCCCTTTGCAACGAGGTAAATGTAGAGGCAGTCCTGCTTCTGCCCCACACGGTGTATCCTGGCTTTCGCCTGATCGAAGTCCGACATTGAATAACTCAAGCTGAAGAACACCATCGTATGGGCAGCGGTCAGAGTGATACCGAGACCCGCTGCCGCAATCTGTCCTACAAAGACCCTGCAGTCCGGATCATTCTGAAACCGGCGTACTTCTTCGTCCCTGTCCTTTACTCCACCACGCACGACAGCATAGCCGATGTTATTCTTTTCAAGAAGCGTCTCGATATCATCAAGCTCAGCCGTAAACCGCGCCATCACAACCAGCTTCTGCCCCTCGTTCATTGCTGTATCAATAATGTCCTCCAGAGCTGACAGCTTGGCTTTGCTGACTGTTTCTGTGTTGTGCGTATCGTCTGTCAGATGTCCTCCGGTCAGCTGTGACAATCTGAGAAGTTTCGTCAGGATATTCGGAGCCGTGACTTCCGACTTTTTCAGTTCTGTGAAACTATCCTTCTCAAGTTCCTTATATTTCTTCATTGCTTTCGGTTCGAGTTCCACGCGCCTGACCTCTTCGCGGATTTCCGGCAGATCCAGACACTCGTCCTTCGTCACCCGATAGGCAATACAGTGCATTTTTCTTAAAAATTCATCCATCATCGGCTTTCTGAAAACCGGGGTATGGAAGCCATAACCTTCCATGGTGAAGTACCTGTTCCGAAAGGAATAAAATGACTTACCGAAGATCCTGCTGTCGAGGAACCGATACTGCGAATAGACATCAATTTCCTTATTCGTGATCACAGTTCCCGTCAGGAGCAGTTTGTAACGCGCTCTGTCCCCGAGTTCATGCATACCCTTTGACTGGCGGGAGCGGTTCTCCTTCAATTTGTGCCCCTCGTCAGCAATAATGAGATCAGCATCAAATTTCAGAAGTTCTGCTTCCAGCCGCCATGCGGATTCATAATTGACAACCACGATCTGAAGGCCGTCCTTGGGAATACTCTGAAGCATCTGTCTCTTCTTCTCACAGCTTCCAGTCAGAACAGTCAGCTGGTAAGGGAAATCTGCAAACTTCTGAAATTCTTCCTGCCAGACACCGGTGATGGACAGCGGACAGACAATCAGGATCCGGTCAATCAGACCGAACTGGTACAGGATGCCCGCTATCCCGATGGATGTGATGGTCTTGCCACATCCCATTTCCATCAAAAGAGCAACACCACAGGATCTCTTCTTCCCGTCGATCAAACCGAAGACCTGGCAGGCGAAGTCGAACCCCGCCTGCTGGTGATAATACGGTCTTGCCTTAATCGGCATCGGCAGAGAAGTGTTCATCTTCTCATCTGCCATTCTTGGGATCCTCCTCTGATACACTGAACTCCGGGTCTCCGTAAAGCATGAGGTACAGTGCCGCCTCCATATTTGTCAGCGAACTGAAATCCTCGTCATCCGGTCTCGCACCAATGAAAACGATGGTGCCAAAATAAACGTCATGCAGTTTTCCGTCCGAGGAATACATGCCTCTGTTCGGAGCTAATCCGATCAGCTTCCCGACCTCATTGCAAATGACAGCGGTGTCATCCGAAATAGGATCGGTCACCTCAATAGGTCCGCCGACAAGATCTGCAAGCGCCTTATAGGTCGCTGGAATCTCACGAATCTCCGCCTTTTTCCCCGGTTCTGCCACAACAACCTTCCAAGTTTTCATAGCTTCTTTCCTTTCTGATTTGAATGTGATTTACTGGTACGCGAGGGGACATTTTCTTGTCCCCTCATGTATCAGATGGAAAATTAACCGGGTCTCTTAACGGAGTCCGGAAAGGTATTCCTTCAGAAGTTCTGGGTAATTCTTGATGAGATAAGCCTTGAGATTTCCCTGAATACGCTTCAGAGTGCGATTGATCGAAGGCGGCAAACGATCCATATCCGCCGCAACTTCCACCTGCTGTTTCATCTCTCCATATACAGAGAGGAAGATTTCCTGATTGTCCTTGGTGCCGCTTGCGATGAATTCATCAACAGCCGCGATGATTGCATCAGTAACCTGCTGGCGATTCTGGGTATATTCGGATTCATCTGCCTGATCGCGGAGCCACTTTCCATAGGCAAGGGTATCCTCCAGACTGATGCTGCCCTTATCGTCATCCTTGTCTCCGTCTTCTCCGAAACTGCTTCTCTTGGATTCAAGATCACCGTTCTTCATAAAACGGGATCTGTGTGCTTCCTCGCGCTGATCTCTGATACGCTGATCTTCGTCGAATGCTTCAAGCTTTTCCTGATCTTCTGCCGACCAAACTCTGTCCTTTTTCATAGATGTGCCTTTCCGCTGAGTTGCTGCCTGCGGCGGAAAGCACGAAAAAAGGAGCCGGCTAATGATTCACCGACTCCCGGGACACCTGAAATGGCACGACGAATAGCGGTGAAGAAGCATCAGAGTTCAGAATCCCTATAGATTCTGGATTGACTCTTTGTGCTTCCCGCCGTCCTAATGCGCATCTCAGACCTTGAGAATGTTTTGATTGTTGTTGGAAGGATAATTTTTCCTTCCGTGTTCTGAATTAACCTTCTGAAATCAGATCTTTAGAGCTTTGCTTTCTCAATAATTTGGTGGACCACGCATATTGAAATTTCTCCTTATAATTTCTGTTAAGAGGTTTTCTATACACTACGGGAGGGATATAATTAACAGATATAGTTGAAATCTTTTTTCCCTTCTCTATCTCTAACTATGCCTTGGACAGGATATTTTTCACGCTTTAATACTTTGGATAATTTGGATAGGTTGGACGGATGTGATTTTTGGAGAAAAATATGAAAAATTACCCAAGACTCTATGGTGGGACGTTCTATCTGATTCTCACCGGGGCAATGAAGCCGGGTCCATCTAATGCCGAAATTCGTGATGGCAAGCCAAAGAAATATCACGTCAAGGATGTGCTTAGAGGGCTGCTGTATTTAGTAAATCCAAACTACAATGTGATCGACGAGGGCACCCTTTCAACTCAAGCCTCAAAATACAAAGCGGGTCAAATCAATAATGGCGATGGTTGGCCTTTGGCGGACTCTGTTTTGCTGGATGCATATGATAGTAAAGTTAGATGTGCATACCAATCTGCCCTATCCGATATGCATCAATATGTAGACACCTATCTATGTTCAGATTCAGACCCGAAGATGAATGCTCTGGTCGAAAGACTGCTATCTATCATTAATGATGACGAAACATTAAGGGGTGCGCGTTTCTATACCAGAGAAGATGGGAAAACTGAAAGCAGAAAAAATCTACTGGAAAATACCGATATCTGTCTGGATTCTCTTTTGCTCGGGTTATGGCACTATATCCTGATCAACAGACCTGAGAATTCCTGTCAGGATACGTATACGTATTGGGCTCCAAAAATCCCAGAATGTAAGCGCCGTATACTTTGGCCTCGAATAGAAACATGGAAACAGGATATTAAATGGCATCGTGCTTATCTGCACGCTGACAATAAGGGAAACGATATGTCATCAGATGAGAGCACAAAAAAAGAAGCTCAGCCGCACGACGCAGCTGAGCCAATAAATGTGGAAGTCATAGCGGATGAAGATCAAAAGGAATCATCTGATCAGGGCCAAAAGAAATATGAGCAGAATGCCACTATATACAACAACTATGGAAATGGCACAATTATCGGCACGTTAAATGCCGGAACGATTAATATCGGAGGTGCAAAAGATGACAGATAATACTCCCGCTATTTCACAATCCGGACTGCCAGCATCTCCTCAGGATCAGGCAAAAATACAGCAATTCAATAATAACGGAAACGGTACGCTGATCGGCAGCTTAAATGCTCAAAACGTACATATAGCACTCACCGATGAACAGCTGGAGAAATTTTTCCCTCTCCTCGGGGCCGTCACCACGAGCCCGGATAATACTCTGGAAATTTCACAGTTAGATCGAACCCATTACAATCTGTTTGTTCTGGAGAACGAGGATTTCAGGGATGGCGCTTTCTGTGTTGGCAAATCTGATGCACTTACTTATTCCCCAGGATTTTCCAGCAATCAACCAATCACTGCCGACTTCATTGAAAGCGTGAAGAAATATCCGTGTATCTTTGCTGCGCGTAATTCAGACCGGAATACTACAAATTCTGATCAGCCATTTATGATAGGCAAGATCATGGAAGTTGCGGTGCAGGGTAATAACATAAAATTCAAATTCAAGAAATATCAGACCATTGTACAACAGAATATACTGAATGAATCTCCGCAAGAATTCGCCTTGGCAACTGCTTCATTAAGAAATGAGCTGGATATGAAAAATCACTGGGCAATAAAGGATCTGGACCTTCTGGGTATTCTGGAAAGCAAAGGTTATAAGATTTCATAGAAATAGAAAGGGCGGGGATCTTATGGGGAAGATTAGAACAGCTATCACGAGAGTCGACTTAAATCAGCGCTCGTTTCAGAAAAAGCATTTCGAGCCAACTTTGATCAATTTTATTTATGGAACGAACGGCACTGGAAAAACCACAATATCTGAAACATTTCAGGACGAAACAAAAAGTGCCTTAACGATAGATTCGCTTGCGAAAGACGATTTGATACTCGTCTACAATAATAGTTACATTCAACAAGAAGTACAAAATTATGGAAATATGCCTGGTGTATTTACTCTCTCGAAGCAAAACGCTGACATTAAAAGGCAGATTGATGAAGAACATGCGCTGCGACGCGTAATTATTCAAAAGCAAGAACAGACTGAAACCAAGCTTGAAGAAAACATCAAACAGCAAATCGCAGCAAAACAAAAACTTAATAATGATGTCTGGAAGTCCACAGAGCTATTACGAAAAGAGAAATATCCAGCTACTCAACAGGGCTATAAATCGGACAAGCGCAAACTTACCGAAAAGCTTCTAGAAATTTCGCCTAAGGAGCACACAGAAGATGAGCTTGATCAGTTATATACAACTGCCTATAAGAAAACAGGCAATCCGTACCCCACCCTTTCAAATGTAGAACTTCATATCGATCCTGATGGACGTAAATTACTCAGTACCAGTATTGTCAGCCACAGTGAAACCGATTTTACAAAGATAATGAATAATCTCGGCGCTTCAGACTGGGTTCGAGAAGGCTTCAGCCGTTTTCCACACAAGGCAGGTGATTTGTGCCCTTATTGCCATAAACCATTGGATTCATCCTTCGAAGATGACATAGCCGCTGCATTTGATAAAACATACGATCAGGATATTGCTGCATTAAAGGATTTCATACGGAGCTATAAAGATCAACTCAACAATATCTACAACTCCCTTCACAGTGGAATGGGAACAACCTTTAAGCACCCTGCAGTCTCTATCATTGCAACACTATATAGCGAGTTTATGGAAAAAGCTCAAAGCAATAATCAGAAATTGGATGAAAAGCTAAAATCTCCGGCCATCAGTGTATCAATCGATTCTATTGATGATGTTCTGGATAAAATCAATGTAACGATCAACACAATCAATGCAGAGATTCAAAAATATAATGCACTGCTCTTAGATCCGGGTGCTAAGACCAAATGCAATAAAGCCGTTTGGGAAGAACTGGCCTTCCTTGCTACTGCTGACTTTGCCAAATATGAGGGGACCATGGCACCTTTAAAAAGAGAAGAAGAAAGCCTTAGTGCGTTGAAGCAGAATTATAATTCTTCCAAAATAGAAATTGACAAAAAAATCAAAGATCTCAGTACTCAAACAGTTAACACGACAGATGCAATGCACGCAATCAATGGTGCACTGAAGTCAGTCGGGTTCAGAGGCTTCTATCTAGAGGAAAAGCCAGGAACAGATCTCGTGTATCGACTTGTTCGAACTAATGCTGCCGGAAAAAAGGAAGTCGTCAACAAAGATACGCGGCTCAGTGAAGGTGAAAGGAACTTCATTGCCTTCTTGTATTTTTATCAGACTGTGCTTGGCAGTCAGTCTGAAGATGCTGTGAAGCGAAATAAAATTGTGGTAATCGACGATCCGGTTTCCAGCATGGACAGTGGTACTCTTTTTGTAGTTGCTTCTCTCATTCGCAATCTAATTGGAATCTGCTACAACAATTATGAGCCATCAATGGATGCAAACCGTGAAGACTACATCAAGCAATTTTTCTGTTTAACACACAATCCGTATTTCTTCCGGGAAATAAGCTACAATCATATCGACGATTTTGATTGTGTAAGTTTTTATAAGATCTTCAAAGATTCAGAAGGTAACTCTGACATTGTGCTTTCGCTTACTGCCGATAAGACTGGTAATGTCAGTCCGGTAAGAAACAGCTATGATGCCCTGTGGCATGAGTATCGTACAACCTCAGATTCCACAATTTTGTTAACTGTATCGAGGAGAATTCTGGAGTACTATTTCATGCAAACCATCGGCAAAACAAACATTCGCAAGGAACTTTTGGAAGATCATAAAGAGGAATTCATTGATCAAAATCCTGACGGAAGTAAAAATCTGAAACGGTATAACCTTGCAGCAGCCTTGATTTCATGGCTTGACGCCGGGGTTCCGGTTCTCAGTCAGCAGCTTTACTATGATGCAACAGCCGTGAATGTTGATTTCATGCGGGATGTGATGAAAGACATCTTTGATACTCTGCAACAGAGCCAACATTACAACATGATGTGGAATCGAGCTCAGTAACTCTACTCTCATCTCGGATGCGCAAAAAAATCCCCGTCGCAGTAGAAAATCCAAATCTACCACAGCGGAGGTAATGAAAATATTCAAATCTAGGATTTCTAATGGCATCAGTAATGTTATCATAATCTGCTCCAGCGCGGATGGAGCCGTGATCAAACGCTTGTATGACAATAAGCTGTACTCCCTGAACCCGAATCTCCCCTACGGAGAAAAAAAACGAAGACGATCATGTCCAGGTGATCGGAAAGGTCATTGGAACTGTAAATGCAGATGAGATTCCGGATAAAGAAGATACAGCCCTTCTGAGAGATCTGCTGTCAGAAGAGCTGTACGAATTTGACCACAAGTATGAGGAATAGAGGCAACTATCTTTAGGATAAGATGAAGCTTCATCCTAATTCTTTTATTGCATCAATAATGCTTTTACTATTCCATCTTACAATTTCATCCGCAGCATCTTTCACAACAGTTGATGTGTTGGTACTTGCCCACGGTTCAATCGCAATAATTGGTTTAGGATTGTTGAATTCTTCTTGTGCTATCTTTATTTCCTTATTTATCCATTTACTATATGTGGAATATACTCCAGCCATTATTAAAACTACACTTGCATGAGACATTTGCTCTTTAATTGCTTCATATAATTCCTTATCCGTTCCATTCGTATGAACAGGATCATCTTTTGGCACTGAATAATTTTTATATGAAAACGATGTATCTTTATCTAACAAATTCAACAATTTCTCATAAGCATCCGAATAGTTCCAAGAATGGCTAATAAAAAGATTATAAGTCTTGCTCATACTAGATACCCTCACTTTCAAAATCTTTTATCCGTTGCAAGTCTCCAATAATGTAAACCCAGTGCTGTCAACTTACAAGATTTAGAATGCATTGCCGCAAAATACATATGATCTTCGTCTACAGGCTCAACTAATCCAACGCTTTCAAACAGCTGAAGAGTCTTAAAAATCTCAACATGTTCTGGGATAGCGTATGGTTTTTCAATTATGTGTACCTCAGTTGGGACATTAGTGAACTCATATGATGGATCTAGCTTATATTCATCAGTTGCAGACGGAAATAATTTAGGTATTTTTCGCAACAAATTTTTAGGAACTTTGGCTTCAATTAAACGAAGTGGCAAAAACTGTGAAATGTTCGTCTTGAAAACAGGTCTTTGTTCCCATGCTCCAAGAGCTTGATCAACAAATGCATATAAACTTGCCGGAGTGATATTGCCACCAATATCGGCTGCCCCACCTTTTAATCCTTGAATTAATAAATCAGTAAAAACCCCATGGCAAAGATCTCCTCTTTCTGCAGACGTTTCATCGGATCGACTTGCCGCGATAATCGTTACGCCCGGGCCTAGAATAGATTCATTATTGGCCAATAAAGACTGCCCCATATTACCAGCAAAACAACAGTCTAAAATAATAACTTTATTTTTCGCCTTAGATTTATTAGCAATATTCATGACATCTGTCATGCGTACGCCATAATTTGTAGAACAAAAATCAGTAGTTACGAGATACCCTCCATCCTTATCGGCTCCATGTCCAGAAAAATATAATAGCGCAATTTCGGGATCACTCTTAAAAAGTTCTTCGATATTGTCTAGTAATGTATTTTGATCACATTTGTCTGTTATAAGTTTAGCATCGAAATTCGGTGAACCATCTCCATTTGTTTCTATAAGAGATTTTATTTCAACAGCATCGTTTACACAAAAAGATAATGGACAACTCTCATAATCATTTAACCCTACAATAAGTGCTTTCTTCATACATCTTCCCCTCCTATAAGACCCCACTGTCTTTCATTAGTGTACTCGGACGAAGTATTTTAAAGTCTTATTTCTCCGAATTCCAGCACATCAGCAATTCTCTCGCTGGCATGTCCACCATGAAGGACTGACCGCCTTGAATCATTATCTCCTTAGACACCCTATCACTCCGGATCTGTGTTTACAATCACAAGCGCTCTACAATTAACTTTGATAGGTCCGAATTCCTAATCAACGCCGATCGATAACTTTATATAATTTTATGAAAGCATCTTCGACTCTATTTTGGGCTGCAACACTATAGCTCTTCGTTTTTTCTTTAATTATATCCCAATCATCAAGAACCTTCTGGCAATTCGATATTATTTCGTCAGATGACATTTTATAAGAGTGACTCAAATATCCGGAATTCGTTTCATTCCAAAAGGCCACATATTCTCCAATACCAATATCATCAGCTAAATTCTTAGTCTTTACGCCATATGCAATCGGGAGAAAAGGAACATTAAAAATTGTTGAAACAACATTAGAATGAAATCTCATACAAATTGCCATAGTATAAGAATTCCAATTGGTAATTGCTTGGTTAATATTCTTATACTCAAACAAACGAACAGATGTCTTATCAGATAACTTGGAATAAATACGGTGAATCAATAAATCATCTGAGTCCTTATAGAATGCAATGAGATCGACGTAATATCCCTGAGCAATCAAAGAATTAACAACATTCATCCAAACATCAGCCTGTTCATCAATTATATCAGGCGACAAATTGGCAACAGCAATTCCTAATCTTTTTACATCATTGTCGCCCATGACTTCATTTTCATATTTATGTATATCAGAAGCGAAGGCTACATCCGGCATCCCGAAAATGCTCATTGACTTGGGAATTAAAGCGGCCTTCAAAAAATGAGAATTTCGTGTTGCAAATAAATCTGTTTTTCTCGCAATATATTGCCACCGTCTTACATTATTCTTTGATATTTTATCGTTAACTCCAAATCCAAAAAAGCAAACGCGCTTCCTACGCAGTTTCCAATAATTAACAATTATTTCCAAAAATATTAGCTTTTTGGTGTTTTCAGTAGGAAAGATTCCTCCTGGTCCAATAATTAAGACATCATTATTATTTGCTTCTGAAAAGAGTTTTTCATATTTCCATTCAATTTGTCTAATATTCTTTTTTGATTTCAGAGAATCATATTTCTTATGCATCGGAATAGTAATTAAATAGCTATTATTATGTGATTCCAAATGTTCTATCATAGTAGACAGAAGCAAATCGTCTCCATAATTTTCATAGCCAAAGAATCCCCATAACAGAATACGTGTCTGTCTGTCTGTCTGTCTGTCTGTCTGTCTGTCTGTCTGTCTGTCTGTCAAAGATTTTCTCCTGCTTATTCATTATCGTCAATCTTTTTCCAATCTAATATCACATCAATTCCCGACTCTTCTCCAGTGCTGCTTCGATCGTCTTATCCATATCGTAGTACTTGTATTCACCAAGACGTCCGCCGAAGATTACATTCTGCTCCTGATCGGAAAGCTCTTTATACTTCTGATAGAGCACACCGTTCTTCTCGTCATTCACAGGATAATAAGGCTCATCTCCCGGCTTCCACTCGGAACTGTACTCCCGGCTGATTACGGTCTTCGGCAGATCATTTCCTTCATCATCTTTCCCGTACTGGAACCACTTATGCTCAATGATACGAGTCCATGGTGTTTCACGATCTGTATAATTCACAGCGGCATTACCTTGGAAATTTGGTTTGCCCAAAACTTCCGTTTCAAAGTGAACTGACCGGTATTCAAGATATCCCAGCCTATACTCGAAAAAAGCATCGATCGGGCCTGTGTAGATAATCTTATCTGCCACACTGTTCCAATGATCACGATCAGATAAGTAATCAACACCGGTCTTTACTTCTATCCCATCAAGCATTTTCTCTACCATCTTGGTATAGCCACCGATCGGAATGCCCTGATAAAGAGCGTTAAAGTAATTATTATCAAAAGTCAAACGCACCGGCAATCTCTTAATAATGAAAGCTGGAAGATCCTTGCAATCCCTGCCCCACTGCTTTTCTGTATACCCTTTGACAAGCTTCTCGAAAATGTCTCGGCCAACAAGAGAAATCGCCTGCTCCTCGAGATTCTTCGGCTCTCCCTTGATTTCTTGTCTTTGTTCCTCAATCTTGGCCGCCGCTTCTTCCGGTGTGACTACACCCCACATCTTATTGAATGTGTACATATTAAAAGGCATGGAGTAAAGCTCACCCTTGTAGTTCGCCACAGGAGAATTGGTGAAGCGATTAAATGTAGCGAAGCGTTGAACATAATCCCAGACGGTCTTATTATTCGTATGGAAGATATGTGCTCCGTACTTGTGAACGTGGATGCCTTCAATATCTTCTGTGTATACGTTACCAGCAATGTTTGGACGCTTGTCAATCACAAGGACTTTCTTTCCAGCGTCTGTTAGTTCTCTGGCACATGTGCCTCCGTAAAGACCGGATCCTACTATCAAATAATCGTACATGGGTGAATCAACTCCTTCTTACGAATCGCCTTGTAATTTTATTATCAAGAGCCTTATATAATATTGGATCTTTATAAATATATAATAGAAAGCAATATATAATCGAATAAATAATAAATGTTATCATAAGGCGAATAATAGACGGATATTTTAACATCTTGAATACAAAAAATGTCGGTAATCCAGCTATGATAGAGAGAAGAAAATAATGTAAAAACTTTATATCCTTAGAAACTGTTGATAATACATCTCTACCCAAAATCACTTGAGCAATCAAAACTAAAAACTCGGCAACTGTTGTTGCTAGAGCCGCACCTGTTGCTCCCCAAAATGGAATCATTATAAGATTAAGTATAAAATCTGAAGAAGCACCTATGATTACTGAATAAAGGACCTGTCTCTCCCTATTTAGAGGAGTCAAGATTTGCACACCAATAATTCCAGTCAAACCATTTGGCAAAACAGCCAGTGTTATTACCTGCATTGCCAACACGGCACCTAAATATTGCCTGCCAGCGATAAAGAGAATACAATCTCTGGAAGCAAGTAAAAAATAAATAACAATAGGAAATGCCAAGAAAAAAATAGTATTTAATGCTGATGCCATCAACTGTTTAAATTCATTTTTAAGATTATTCTTGACATAAAAAGACATTCTTGGCAATAAAACATTTCCTAATGAAACTACCACTCCTGTTAATAAACCTTTAAACTTTACAGCAGCTGTATAAAGCCCTACTTGTGTATCATCACGCATAAAGCCGAGCATAACAGTATCTAAGTTTGTATATATTGAAACAGTTACATTTTGAGCAAAAAGAATAAAGATAGGTCCTAAGTGCTTTTTAAAGTTATAATTTGAAAATTTCTTAAAACTTATATATCTATGAAGTCTGAGGAAATTAAGAATATTTGATCCTACATTAGCGAAAACAAATGTAAAAGCATACACTCTATAGTTCGATGCTTTATGGACAAACATAAACATAAGAACCACAGAAATAGCCTTGAAAATTATGGAACGTATGGTTATATAATCATATTTTTCAAGTGCTTGGTACAACCAATTTGCGCCAAACATGTTAAGAACGATATTTATTCCTTCAATAAAAAACAGCACTTTATCTTGGCTAAATCTTGGTATTGTAAAAACGCAAATAATATATGTGATACTTACAAGAACAGTTGCTATCAAATTGATTATTAGTATTTCTTGAGCTGTTTTTGATAGTTCATCTTTATTATCACGTACTTGAGCGCAAGCACGCACACCATATGTTGGAATACCAAGAGAAGCTACCATCATAAAATAGTTAGCAACAGAAGCAGCAAAATTCACCTTCCCGTTTCCGGCAACTAGAAGTACTCTAGAAACATATGGAAACGTAATAAGAGGATATAAAAAGCTTGATGCTGTGAGAATCACATTCATCAATGCATTATATTTTATTGAATGCGTTTTATTTTCTGCTTTTTCCATAAGTGATTTATCTCAATCAACAAAAATTTTTTTTACGTCTGATTTAAAACTTAGCGGCTCATTTTTTATTGTTTCTCTGTACTCTTCAAAATCCGCCTGTGCATCAGAGAAATTGTCAAAGCAATATTTAATTTTTTCTATTATAGCGTCATATTCTTTTTTCTTATCATCAAATTTATATTTACTAGGGATAGGTATATCTTTATAGAATCCTGCTGCCCCACGCTTTCCGGTAATTACACAACATCCACACATCGCGGCTTCTCTTGGAAATCTGTCTTTTCCAGGGTGATTTCCAAAGTCAACATATACCTTACTTGTTTCCAAGCATTTCCTTACTTCATCATTTGTCATTCCGATTAACGGCTTCCATCTCATTGAAGGATCTTTTGAAATTAGATGTTTTGTAAATTCTTTCCCTTTCACTGGATTGTATAGCACAACGTTTTTTCGCGGCATATCAATTCTAGAATTATGTATATAGTCTAAATTAATATAATCAGACAGGTAGATAATATTCTCAAAATTATTTTTCTTTAAAAAATCTATAGCATAATAGCTTTGTGCCAGATTCAACCTTATCCTCATGTTGATTTTACTAATGGGGTACTCTACCTTTTCCCATGCTTTATTTTTAAAATAGCCGCCAATTCCAGCAATTCCTCTAGTATGATACGCTGACTTTATACTCTCATATTTCATGTAATTATCTACACTCAACCACCATACAACTATAAAAGCACTATTAAAAAGGAACAAATAGCTTATAAATGTTTCAGGAAGTACAACCACAACGTTGTTTCTATCTTCTATTTGATCAACAAAGCAATAATCATTTACATATATTTCAAATGACTTTGGTGTAGGGTTCGCAACATGTCTCGTATAGGCTATCTTAGCATTTAAATGATTATTCCTTAATTCTTTTACTAATTGGTGGAGTAACTCTGTTCCTCCTGTTTTTACTCCAGAAGGACACACAACATAAATATCTCGACCATCAGCACAATGCAACATCTTATTAATTCCTTTCGTATTCCAATCTTGTGCGTATGAAGAGGTATATAACCACTCCATAAATATATATAATTTTAAAATTTGTTTCTGCTCCTCCTGAAATAATAGAGTATAAGAGGAGGAAAAGAAGAGGCCATAAGAATGTATTATGTATACCTTTGTTCTTTATCATTTGTATGATCACATAAATGTATAATATTATCGTAACTGGTCCATACATTAAGTAGAAGCAGATGATATCGCTATGAGGAAAAGTGGGAAATCCTCGCATTCTCGTTTCTTCTTGAAGATTTGTGAACCAGCCAGAAATTCCAAAAGGATGATCTTTTATAATGTCTAATCCAATTGCAATTGACCTTGATCTTCCGTCAAAAGAATCATCATTAGCAATATTTCCAGAAAGGAAAGTTGTGAAAATTCTATTTGTCAGTAGAACTTCTTGTATCTGATGACCAAAAATTAAAATCACTGCAACAATAAATATAGCGATCGCAATGATTCTAAGTATACTGTGTCTAATTTCTTCCTTTGTTATATCTTCTCTTCTAAAAATTCCAATTATCCATTTAATGACTAATAAAATAGCAAAAATTCCGACACTATTTCTAGACCCAGACATAACCAACGCAATAGTTGTTATAATTAAGAAAAAATAGTCAAAAGCTTTCTTTTCTTTTATTTCCAATAAATAGAACAGCGTAATAGCACATATTATCCCTGTTCCACCAACATCAAGATTTGATGCATGATACCTGCTTCCTTCAGCGACCGAAGATGAAAGAATTCGATTTATGTAAACTGAAACTACATTTAAAAACAGAAAAGCATAAAAGAATGACTTTAATTGTTCATAATTTTGAGCTGAATATATTGTAAGTATTAGAAAGCTCAATCCAACGAATAATGTTAAATACATTTCATATGAATGCATCGTAAAAACATTATTCTTAAAAAGTAGCTCCCTTATTAGAAAATATATAGAGACCAGTCCTACAGAATAAACCTTATGGTACAGGAAAAGGATAATACCAATAATAAGGATAATTAACTGTACAATGCCGAATCTATAATCAAGCCATTTATAGTCAATGAAACTAGGCGTTGCATTATGATAAAGCTCAAACATTCCAAAAAAATCATCCGGCATAATCATCAAGAACAATAGGAGAAGTAAGCTGATGCAACCTTTATATAAGTAAAAATGCTTATCTTCAATGGAGATAAAACTATTACGATACCTCATTAATTTTTATCCTCTGATCCTAGCAATTGTATCTGCCACCATATTCACCATTGCAATTTGTCCTGTGCTAAAATGTCTATAATCTTTTAAGTATAGTTCTCTGCTTTTTCTTCTTGCTTCAATTATTCTCTTTTGTTTCTCTTTAGGAACCTCTTTCATTGAAGACGACTCGTTGTGCTTCACGCAAACTTGCGGATCATAATATGCAGAATAGCCTTTTTTCAGCAATCTCTCCGCCAGAATATCTTCCTCGCCATAAAGGAATGTTGTTTCGTCCATATAATCAACTTCATGCAATGCTTTCGTATCTAGGAGCATACAGCATCCATATACACGATAAACTTTTCTTGGAGTATCATTATATTTTCTCCTATAATTACGCTCAGCTGCAATACCATAGGTTAAGCTCTTAAAAGTAGGACGTCTGCAGTAAGGAGCACAAACTGTATTATCTCTCGTAATTATTTTGGGACCTATTACTGCGACCTGATCCTGTTTTTGAATTGTACTGATCATGTGCTCTAGGACATTTTGATTCAAAATTATAACGTCATTATTTAATATCCAAGTATATTCATAGCCATGCTCATATGCATATCGAATTCCGATATTATTTCCCGCCGCATAGCCAGCATTTGTTTTATTGGCAAAGAAAATATAATTCATTTCCTGACTATTTTCTTCCAAAACTTTTGCTGATTCATTTGGCGAGCAATTATCAACAACAAATATGTCATATTCTTTATATGACAAATCAGACAATTTTTTTATAAGTTTCAAGGTTAAATCATAAGTTCCATAATTCAAAATTACAATCAACACCTTGGGCTTATTATTTTCTTTTACTTGGTTCATAATCTCATTCCATATTAACTAATCGACTCATTATCGATTTTTAAATTGTACATATGTTTTCTTAGCTTTATAAAAAATGCATCCCCAGAATGCATATTGCCTCCATGATTTTAGTATGCTTTCAGCCAAGATTTGATGTCTTTTTCCAAGCAGGTGAATATACGCCTTATATGTAGAAATATTGTCCTTAACCTTGCTATATTCTTTCTCCGAAAAAGAGTCTGACAATAACATTCTTTCACATATCTTTATATTCCAGACAATATAATTTCGCGCCCACTTTTCTATTACCAACGGTGTAAGATTTTCATTATCAAGATCTTTTTTTATTAAAGACCAAGCTGTAATAGCAGTTTCGAATTTACTTGTATCTGCGCTTTTTGTAGCCGAAGAAAATGTATATCGATAATGATAAATCGGCACGTCAACAAAAC
>JAJGAH010000002.1 GCA_020844525.1 Eubacterium sp. | reverse complement strand
TTTGTGCTTTTTTCAAGGTACTGTTTTTGACCACAGATATGCGGCCGTTATATATAAATGCGGAAATTTTTTCCGCGGTATAACCTGCTGATTGCTGAAAATGCGGTTAATCAGCATACACTAATTATAAAATATAATAGCAGTGGTGCAAAAAATACAGATCTTCTTATTGATGGTGTGATGTATAAAATTTACGAAGGTGAAAGTATGGCAGGTGTCAGCAGAAATTTTTTTAGCGACTGCAAGACTTATGATGAGATGCATCACAAATATATACAGACACGTTTTCTTCTGCGTCGCATGGAGCTTGGCATGGAAGAAAGTGCGTATGAAGAACTTACAGCGCAAATAGCTGATGGTGAGATATCTTTACCAGCACTCAGCGCTTTTTTGGTATATGATACAGTGGATAAAAAGGGTATGGTAAAAAAGTTGATGGATATTTACAGGAATACTGGAAATACTGATAAACTAAACACCTTGTATATTATTTATAATGAGATAAAAGATCAGGATTTGCCGGTAAAATATATTTAAAAGAGAGAGAATCAAAGATAGTATAACTATGACTAAAGTTATAACTTACGGTACATTCGATCTGTTCCACCAGGGACATTACAATCTCCTGAAACGCGCAAAGGCGCTTGGCGACTATCTGATCGTAGGTGTCACCTCAGAGCACTTCGATGAGAACCGTGGAAAAATAAATGTTGTCGAGGATGTGCTTACGAGAGTCCAGCATGTAAAGGACACTGGATTCGCAGATCAGATTATAATAGAAGATCATGAGGGTCAGAAGATAGAGGACATCCAGAGATATGAAGTTGATATTTTCACAGTCGGAAGTGACTGGGTTGGCACTTTCGACTATCTGAATCAGTTCTGCAAAGTGGTCTATCTGCCGCGTACTCCGGATATCTCATCGACGGCGATAAGGTCAAATATGTTTCAGCCGATTCGGATTGGAATCGTCGGGACTGGGCGAATGGCTCCTCGATTTATGTCCGAGTCGAAATACATCAGCGGCGCACAGATCATAGCAGCCTACAATTCAGATAAAAATACTGAGACTCTGGAAGTGTGTCAGAAGAGTTTTCCATCACTTCTATATGAAACTAAGAACTATGAGAAATTCCTTGAAAATATAGATGCAGTCTATATCGCTTCGCCAAACGAGACACATTTTGATTATGCGAAGAGAGCACTGCTCGCAGGCAGACACGTCCTCTCAGAAAAGCCACTGGCTTTTACAAAGCATGAGACACAGGACCTCTATAATCTTGCGGAATCAAAAGAATTAGTGCTTCTTGAAGCTGTAAAGGCAGCGTATAGTCCGGGTTTTCAGGAACTTATAAATGTAGCTACAAGTGGTAAAATAGGTGAGATCGTAGACATCGAGGCTGATTTCACAAGGCTTGCGACGGCAGATTCAAGGGAGAGAACCGATGCAAAATATGGAGGTGCTTTTTATGAATTTGGCCCGTCGGTTCTGGTGCCGATAATAAAGCTTCTCGGAACGAATTACAGAGATATTTCCTTTCACAGTATATTTGATGAAAATGGTGTCGATATATATGATAAAATGGAAATATATTATGACAGGGCAATGGCATCTGCCAGGACAGGGGTTGCCGTTAAGACCGAAGGACAGCTTGTCATTTCGGGGACGAAAGGATACATACTCGCGCAGTCTCCGTGGTGGCTTATGAAGCATTTTGAGGTCAGGTATGAGGACGCGTCTAAGATCGAGTCATATGATCCGCCATTTCGAGGCGATGGACTCAGATATGAGATCAGCGAATTCATTAGAAAAATAGCCGGACTTTCCAGAAACGGTTACAAGCTTACTGCAAAGGAGTCGATAGTCATGGCCGAGATCATAGAAAAATACAGCGAGTATAAGAAGACAGCGTTCAAAAACAAGTGACAAAAAATATGCTTATAAAAATAAGTGAAAGTAAGAAAGCTTAAGAATGGGGTTTAAATGAAGTTTGAAGTTCCGGAGAATTTTTATAAAGAGGAAGTCAGAAACGACTTTTTAGTTACGTCTGAAATGAAACACTGCTGGGCTTCCGAGCTTAAGATTCTTTCAGTAATTGATGATATCTGCCAGAGGCATCAGATTAAATATTTCGCACATTTTGGCACACTGCTTGGAGCCATCAGACATAAGGGCTTTATTCCGTGGGATGACGACATCGATATAGCCTTCATGAGAGAAGACTACAATAAATTCCAGAGTGTTGTTTCTAGTGAGCTGCCTGACGGACTCTACTTCAGGTCGTTCTGGAATTCCGACCGTATGAATATTTTTCCAGAGGTTGCAAATGGAAATTCGTACGCAGACCTGGGACATATAGATACAGACTATTTCTGTGGCTGCCCATATATCACAGGAATAGACATATATCCTATAGACTGGATGCCTGATAATCCCGAGTCGCAGAAGCTGCAGAGCAGACTACTGGCACTCGCCCTTGCTGGGATTGGTGTGTGGCAGCAGGCCAAATCTTCGAAGCAGGACAGGAATGACATCCTCCAGAAGATTAAAGATGTCATGGGAATAGAGATAGATACTTCAAAAGATGTGCTTCCGCAGCTCTATGGTCTCGCCGATTCTATAATAGGCATGTATGGAGCAGACGATGGATGCAGCAGGGCTGGCTTGCAGTTCAACAGGTTCAATGGCAATACGAGCGCGGACTATTCTATTCCGATAGAAAACTTTGAGTCAGTCATCTATCAGCCATTTGAGTTTATCAAAATTCCAGTACCCGTTGGGTATAAAGCAGTGCTTGAGGAGCACTACGGCGACGATTACATGACTTTTCACAATGGCCAGGCAGCCCACGACTATCCATTTTATGGGAAGCAGAAGAAGTATATGAAGAAGCATCACATAAAAAAAGGTGTGGACTATGAATGAGCGCCAATACATAGCCTATAGAAAATTAAAGGCAGCATTCTACAGTGCTGCCTTCTATTTATGCAGGATATTTCCCATCGATAAAAAGCTGATAAGTGTCTGCACCTTCGAGGGTAAGGGAGGTTTCGGCTGCAATCCTAAGTACATAGTACAGGAACTGCATAAAGAGGACCCAAGTCTCAAATTCGTCTGGCTTGTAAATAAGCCAGGTGAGCACACTTTTCCAGATTATATCAGAGAGGTTCCAAATACGCTCTGGAGCAGTGCCTACTGGCTGACACGGTCGAAGGTTTGGATAGATAATTATAGAAAGCCATTAGGGACGGTAAAGAGGAGAGAACAGTATTACATAAATACCTGGCATGGATGTGTTGGCTTCAAGCCAATAGGACTATGGCGTGGAGATAAATTTTCTAGGATAGCCTATCTGGTCAGCAAGAATGATTCAGATATGATAGATCGCCTTATAGTAAGTAATGATTGGTCGAAAGAGGTTTTCGTTAAAGGAATGGTGTATGATGGCACGATTCTAAAGCTCGGTCAGGCGAGAGAAGATGTGATGTCTTATGATAGAAAAGAGGTTAGGGCTTCTGTCAGAAAAAAATACAAGCTTCCATCTGATAGTAGGATTGTGCTCTATGCTCCTACATATAGAGAGTCAGGAATGAAAATAAACAGGCAGGTTTTTTCAGAGCAGACCTCTATAGATATAAATCTGTTGAAAAAGTCTCTGCATGAGAAATTTGGTGGAGAATGGTATGTACTTGAAAAATTACATCCACAGCTGGCTGCAACCCAAAGTGTCTCCAATCCAAGTGTAATAGATGTAAGCAAAGAGGACGATACGAATTGGCTTATAGCAGCCTCAGATGCCGTAGTAACAGATTTCAGTTCAGTAGGATTTGAGGCAGGAGCCTATGGCATACCGGTATTTCTATATATGGACGATATAGAAGAGTATGTAGGAGATCGTGGGAACCTTTGCTTTGAGATACATGATGACGATACTATAACAAGTAATAAGCAGATGGCACCGGACTTTGATATTGAAGTGCCGTTTGTTGTGATTAGAAACAATCGGGAAATGGAAGATAAAATAGCTTCGTTTGATACTAGTAATTACATAAAACAAACAGAGCAAATGACTAAACAGTTGCGATGGGTTAAGACTGGAGATGCCAGTGATAAAATAAGTGATCTAATCATAAAATATATTCAAGAAGAAAAAAATAAATATACTATATAAAGGTATAATTTGTTTTAATATTTTGTGCCTGTTTACAATAAAAGAGATAGAAATATGGAAGGAAATGATTTCTATGAGATATTTTAGTAGGATAACTAATCATGAATTAAAATCGAAATATAGTAAAGTGATAGGTTGGGGAACAGGAATGCTTTTTCGTCTTCATTATAGACAAGACTATTTCGACATGGATTATGTTATTGATGGAACTGAAAAAAATGTTGGAAAAACTATTAATGGGGTAATAGTAAAAGGACCTGATGCTCTTGAACTTGAGAGCAATAAAGTGTTAGTTGTTATTTATGCAATATACGAGAAAGAAATATTAGAGCAGATTAAACCATTCGACCACGGACAGATAGATGTTATTATTTATCCTTTGGTAGATATTATTCTTAAATCTGGACATGTAGTTCCAAAAATTAATGGTAAATCATGCGAAGATTTGTTGGTATTTTCGCTGATTCAGCAAATCGCTCTCAAATCAGTCAAGTTTTTAGAAATAGGTGTATGTCATCCTGTCTTTAGAAACAATTCTTATCTGTTAAATGAATTGTTTTCAACGATGCCGGATTATAAAGGAGTTTTGGTAGAGGCCAATCCTACTTGCTGGGATTTGATAGAAGATTATAGACCACAAGATAAACTTTTAAAAATGGGAGCGGGGGGGGACATCAGTTCTAGCTCTGCGAAATTTTATATGTTTCCTAATCTTTTGGGACATTCAACATTCTCGAAATCATTGGCTAATGAAGTAATCGATAGAGGATATAAGTGCGAAGAGATTAATGTTGAGGTAGAACCGATTAATAAGATATTGAGTGAAAATTTTGATGAGGCTCCAGATATTCTTTTTTTGGACGTAGAAGGACTTGATATAGATATATTACAGTCATGTGATTTAAAACGATGGCCTTTTAAAGTTATCGTTTTTGAGGCTCCTGATACTGATAAAGAATATGATTTTATGAGCAACTATTATGTGTATGCTCGTACAGTAGAGAATATTATTTTAGCTAGAAAAGATATTATGCTTTATATTTGAAATTTGCAAAAAATTGTTAGTTTGTAAATGTTATTACAATAGAAAATGAATAAAGAGCAGAGAAGGAATATATGATAAGACTCAAACCAATGTCAATTCATCAGTTAAAGGAACTGATAAAAGGAAAAAAAGTAATATGCTTTGGTACTGGCCTTCAAGGTCAAAGAGTAGCAATGTACTTTTATATTTGGGGGTTAGAAGATAATCTGATTGCTTATGCAGATAATAATCGCTCAAAAGTGGGAGGTAGTGTCTCTTATCAAGGTAAAGATATCCCAATAATTTCTGCAGAAGATATTTTGAATTATGATCCTGATAAAATTTTTATTCTAATAACAAGTATTTACTATGAACAAATTTATGAGGGCTTAAATAATATTTTATCAGGTGTAGATATTCAGGTTGCTTCTTTGGATGAAACTTCGGATGTCGAGCTTGAAAGCTCTACATATCTAGCTCCCTCAAAAGAGAATGATAACCCAATAATTCCAAAAATAATACACTATGCTTGGTTTGGTGGAAATAAACCCGAATCTATCACAAGAAACATCGAAAATTGGAAAAAACTTTGCCCTGATTATGAATTTATAGAGTGGAATGAAAGCAATTATGATATTAAAAAGAATAAATATATGTATCAGGCTTATCAAAAACAAATTTGGGGGTTTGTTCCAGATTACTTAAGACTTGACGTTCTTTATAAGTATGGAGGTATATATTTAGATACAGATATAGAATTAATTAAAAAGCCCGATCAACTATTATTTCAAAAATGTTTTGGGTGCATAGATGGAAGTTTGACAATGAATCTTGGCTCTGGCTTCGGAAGCGTACCTAATATGGATATTATAAGAAAATTACGTGATTATTATGATGATTGTAAATTTGTAAGGCAAGATGGAAGCGTTGATAAAACAAGCTGTGGAACTCATTCATTGAAAGTTTTAATAAAATATGGAATAGAAATTAATAATAAGTTTCAAAATGTGGATGGAATGAATATCTATCCTATGATTTTTCAAGGGAAAAATCAACATTCAGGGAAGGTTAAGGTAACAGATAAAACTTTTTGGATTCATCATGGTAATATGAGTTGGTTTAAATAAATTTAGGTACTTTTATGGATAATTTAGCATGCTATATAAATGAGATTATAAATTTACCAGAGCCTAGGTATATATATGGCGCAGGCAAAGTAGGACGAATAGTTTTAAAATTATGCAGACAGAACAACATAAATATTTCAGGTTTTTGTGTTACTAGTTTAAAAGATAACCAAACCATTGTTGATGACTTGAATGTTTTAAGCTATGAAAAATTAATTAACGCTATAGGTCAGAAATCTGTAGTAATGGGTGTTTTACAGCATGGTAAAAATAATATTGAAAATAGCTTAAGAGAAGCAGGAATTAATGAGATTGTTTCTTTACCTGAATGGATTTTGATGTTAGATAACGAAGAGAAACTTAGGTTTAATAGCCCGATTATTGAGGTGACTCCAAAAATCGGATGTGCGGTTAACTGTAAGTTTTGTCCACAGAGTTTGTTGCTTGATAGATATTATAAAAATTATAATCATAGAAAATCCATGATGACACTTGAAGATTTTATGCAATTCATGGATAAGATTCCGGAGAATACAATCTTAGACTGGTCAGGCTTTGTTGAACCTTTTTTTAATCCAGAAGCTATAGAAATGATGGAATACGCTAATAATAAAGGCTTTAAACAGGCACTATTTACTACTCTGCAAGGAATAGATGAAGATGGTATTGATAAAATTTTGAAAATTCCATTTGAAAAAGTAGTATTACATACAACTGATAGATTTGGTTATGCCAATATTCCAGTGACAGATGAATATCTGAGTAAAATAAGGAAGATTGTTGCTGCAAAAAGACTTGATGGTACACCATTTTTGACTGGCGCAAATTGTCAGTTTGAACCTAGTGAAAAAGTAACAGCAATTACTTCAGGAAAATTGAAAATTTATTGTGAAATGAGTGACAGAGCGGGAAATTTGGAAAATGACAATAATAAACTTGTATCAAAACATTTATCAGGGAAAATATCTTGCAGCAGGTCAAGAGTATTAAATCATAATGTGCTTTTGCCAGATGGATCATTGGTGTTATGTTGTAATGACTTCGGTTTGGATTATGTATTAGGTAACTTGAATACAGAATCATATGATGAAATACAGCATTCTGAGGTAATGACAAATATTATCAAAAAAATGAACAATGAGTTAGATGAAAGTGTGATATGTAGAAAATGTATGTTTGCAACCAAAAAATCATAATGATTTATTTTGAAATTTAATAGAAAACAATAAAGATCAGACATGCATATAGAAAATGTTGTAATATAGCGGATATTATTTGGAAAGGAAAATAGATAAACTGATTTCAATTATTGTACCTATATATAATGGTGAACGAAATTTAGTGGAATGTCTAGATAGTCTGAAAACTCAGAATTATTCAAATATAGAGATTATTTTAATAGATGATGGGTCAAAGGATAGAACAGCAGACATTTGCCATCGATATATTTCAGAGGACGGGAGATTTCGTTATATATATCAAAAAAATGGAGGGCAGAATGCTGCAAGAAAAAATGGTGTTGAACATGCATTAGGAGATTGGGTGATGTTTGTTGATGCTGATGATTTTGTCACAGCAGATTACTGTAGTTCTTTTAAGGAGGTACAATCTAAAACAGGTGCCGATATTGTATTCGGAGTTCAACAGCGTTATCAGGATGGAAAATATGGAAGAAAATCTCAAGTTTTATCAGGAGTAATATCAGGCATTGAGGTTTTGGAAAATTTTCTCAAACCACGCTTTTTTGAAATGCAATTAGGTGGTGTTTTGTTTCCAGTTCTTTTTTCGAAGGTGATTATTCAAGAGTCATTTATGAAAATGGATATGAGAATTCGTTATGGAGAGGATTGGGGGTGTACGATATACAGTCTTCTTAGTGCTAAACGTGTCGCTTTTTTACCACGTGTTACGTATTTTTATCGTCAAGAAGCATCATCTTGCAATCATTTACATACAAAAAGTACGGTAGTTGATCAAAAATTATTGAGGGGGTTTATTTTACACTCAATTGCTACTAGCATTAGAAATTATAAATTCATACAAAAGAAAATAGACTGGCTTATTATTCAAAATTTATTATTGGGCGGATATGAGTATTTTAGCGATTTTTTTGGACTATATCCGTTTGGAAAAATATTACCTGGTAAACGAATTGTCATTTACGGTGCTGGTGTATTTGGAGAAGAAATACATGATAAGTTTCCAAAAAATCTAGTGCTCACTGGGTGGGTTGATCGGCAGTATTCTTATTATAAATCTTTGGGAAAGCATGTTTCTCCTGTAAATAAATTGCTAGAGATGGAATTTGATTATGTGATCATAGCAGTGACAAATCCTAATACTGCTGACAGTATTGTAAATGATTTGCTAGATGAGAGAATTCCAGAAGAAAAAATTTTAAGAGTTGAAGAGAAATGGATTGATTCTGAATATACTGAAAGAAAATTACAAGAATTGGAGGAGGTCAATGAGAATTATTGCTATGTACCTTCCACAATATCACAGAGTACCTGAAAATGATAAATGGTGGGGAGAGGGATTTACAGACTGGGTAGCTGTTAAGGCTGCAAGACCGCTGTTTGATGGTCATGAGCAACCAAATGTACCGTTGAATCATAACTACTATGATTTAATGGATAAAACTGTAATGCAGCAGCAGGCTAATCTCATGAAAAAATATAGTATTGATGGAATGTGTATCTATCATTATTATTTCAAAGATGGCAGAAAAATCCTTGAAAAACCAGCAGAAAATCTATTAAGGTGGAAAGACATCGACATGCCATTTTGCTTCTCTTGGGCAAATGAATCCTGGGTTCGTTCTTGGAGTAAAATGTCTGAGGGGGAAGGAAATCCATGGTCAGCAAAGTTCGACAGAAAATATTCTGGCGAGGATGATTCTGGGATACTTCTAGAACAGGATTATGGCAGTAAGCAGGACTGGATCAACCATTATGAGTATTTAAGACCATTTTTTATGGATCCGAGATATATCAAGGTAGGGAATAGCCCGGTTTTTATGTTTTATAAGACTGATAAAATCTCGTGTATAAAAGAGATGCTTGATGTTTGGAATGAATTAGCAAGAAGTGATGGATTAGATGGTATATTTTCTATTGGTGCCAATACTAGAGATTACAAGACAAAAGGTTTATCATGTAGTACCTTGCAGGAACCTCAGGATACAATGAGCAGATTTTTTACAGGAAAGTTTGACAATGGCAAGGGTGTAATGTCAGCTATTGATTACTCTGAAATCTGTGAAAAAATGATATTCAAGCCGACTGAAGAGGGACAGTGTCTTGGAGCATTTCCAGGCTATGATGATACACCGCGTAGAGAAAATGGCGGTTCGGTAGTTTACGGACGAAGCCCTGAACTTTTTGAACACTTGATGACTCAGATAATAGTAAAAGCCAGGAAAATGAAATCTCCATTTGTTTTTATAAATGCCTGGAATGAATGGGGCGAGGGGATGTATTTAGAGCCAGACGAGAGATACGGCTACAAGTTTTTGGAGGCTGTTTCTTCGGCTGTAAAAAAAGCATCCAGTAGTAATGTGACTTTTGATTATAAAAAGCAGATTCTGATTCTATCAGATGAAAACAGAGCGATTCAGAAGACATGTGACAGGTATCATGGTTATTGGGAGATAATGGATGAATGGATTCGTCTGATGGAAAATGATGGCAGAATATCAGATGGCTTTCCAGAGGATTCTGGCAAAAGAGTCATGATATATGGCATAGGAATGCTTGGAAAACATTTGGTAAAGCAGTTAAAAAAAGAAAAAGTTAATTTGATTGGGGCGATTGATAATAAAGCCGGAAGTAATCCAGATGTACAGGTTTTCAGACCAACTGAAAAGCTTCCAGATCCAGATTTAATAATAGTTACAGTTCAATATGACTATTCAGGAATAAAGCAAAAGTTAGCGAAAAAGGTTGGAGATAATTGTATTATTCTTTCATTGGATGAAATACTAAGATTGGCGTTAGAGAGGAATTGATATGAACCATAATTTAACTTATGCGATATATGGTATTAACAGAGTATCAAAAGATTTTTTATATATTTTCGATAAACTGAATATTTCTCTAGCTTTTGCATCAAAAAATGAAACACCAAAAGATTTTAATAGGATAATTTCAGCGCCGATTATATCAGAGAATGAAATAACGGGTAATAGAAACAAATTTGATGCTATTATTGTTTGTGATTTTGATAAATCGGCTAAAACTAAATTCTTAGATAAGCTTGGCTATAAATATGGAAAAGATTATTTTTATGAAGAAGATTTTTTCGATGTTTTAGATGATTCAGTTTTGAATCCGGAGAAAAAACCTATTCTAATTTGGGGAGCTGGACGCAAAGGGGAAGCTTTCATTCGATGGAATAAATGGTTTGATGTAGAAAAAGTTATTGACTCAAATCCTAAAGAGGAAAAACTTTTTGGTTACCAGATTGTTAAGCCAAATGATATTATTGATTGGAAAGATTACTTCATTATTGTTACAGTTGTAAAAAATGATGATATAATCAATTTCCTGGAAAGCAAAGGTCTTGTTTATAATAAGGATTATTGTAAGTTTTATGACTTTATGTCTTACCCTAGTATGATGCTTAGACAGACCATTTTTGAAAAAAAGGTGTATGATTTCAACTGTAATACAATGTTAAATCATGCGGAAATAGGTAGTCAGGGCAATACTATCTGTTGCTGCAGCACATTTATTGATAACAGTCTGGGATATATCGTTAATACTCATAAGTTTCATGCTCTCTGGAACTCAAATATACATAAAATTATGTGTCTGTCAAATGTAAACAGGACATATTCTTTTTGTAGGACAGATATGTGTCCATTGTTTGTAGGAAGACATTTAAGTGAACAATACAATCTGGCAGAACCATATCCAAGGTTTGAAAATAGCCCCAATACAGTATTAGTTGGTTTTGATTACACTTGTAATCTGAAGTGTATTACATGTCGTTCAGATTATAGATTTGCTAGAGATGAAGATCAAAGAAAAATACAAGGTATTGCCGACACATTTAGAAAGGAGATATTACCCGGATGTGAATTTCTCATCATGGCTGGTGATGGTGAGGTACTGATGACAAAAGCTTATCAGTCTATTTATGATGATCCAGCTATGAAGAATGTCAAGTATTTCAGACTTCTGACAAATGGACTTCTGTTCACACCTGCTAAATGGAAAGAGCTTAGAGAACATACTGATGCAAAAATAATGATGACAGTCTCTATAGATGCAGCGACACCTGAGACATATGAAAAAATCAGGAGAGGTGGACGGTTTGATATCTTAAAGAGAAATATGGAATATGCGGCAAAGCTCAGACATAGTGGAGAGCTATCATATCTTAGATTCAATTTTGTAGTACAGAGGATGAATTATAAAGAGATGCCTCTTTTCGCAGAATGGGGCAAGCAGCTTGGAATAGATGAAGTTTTCTTTACCAAGATTTTGAATTGGGGTACATATAGTCATGAAGAATTCAGAAATATTAGTATGATGGAAGAGGATGGTATTACACCGAAGCCAGAACTAGAAAAAGTATTAGAAACTCCTGTTTTTAGTGATAAAATTGTTGATTTAGGTACTATCAGATCGCATCATCAAGCAGTTGATTTAATAGATATAAATAATTATTATCGATGGGAACTTGAACGAAAAGTACCAGGACTTTTTAGTGAAAAATGTTAATAATTTGACGTTTTTAACTGCGCAATTAAAAAGGTGATGTGAAATGCAATCGTTATTCAATTGGTTGGATAGTGGGTATAATACAATAAATAGTCTAATTTCATACTATCGTGATCATGAAAAAAAAATGATGCTTTGGGGTGCTGGAAATCGTGGTATAGCATTTTTACAGATGTATGATCCTAATGCAGTTTATCTGAGTGGCGTATATGATATGTATCCGTCAAAGCAGGGAACCATATTGAAAACAGGACATCATGTATTTGCACCAGAAGAAGTAAAATGTGATGTTATTTTTGTGCTTTCTAATGGCATAGAACGGTTTGCACGGAAATACATCAAAGAACATGGACGAAATGAAAAGGTAATTGATATTTTAGATATTATTTTTGGTAAACTGCCTTTGTCAAAAATAATTCAAACTGATGATGTTCAATTAATCCCTGTTAGAAAAGAGAAAATATGTGGATTGACCATAATGTATTATCCCAAAGAGGCAAATTTCTCATATGTGAAGCAGTATGCTAAAGAACTTGACCATCTTGTGATCTTTGACAATTCGCCTAGTGATAACAAATCTTTTTTTGAAAAGGCAAATTTTCCGGAGAATACGGAATATTATTGGAACCATGGCAATAACATTGGTCTGGGGGATCCCATCAACCTATTGGCAGAGAAACTTGCAAATTCTGATTACAATTGGATTCTGACTTTTGATCAAGATAGCGTACTAGAAGAAGATATGATTACTGGCATGAGGAAATTTATTAATTCTGATAAATGTACAGAAGATGTTGCTGTCGTATCGCCTCAGCTGGTTTCATGTGAGAAAGATGTTCATTCTATTAAAGAGTCAGTTTTCCCTTTTTGCACTCATACATATTTTATTGCGCAAAGTGGTATGCTGCAGCGAATCAGAACTATTCAAGCTATTGGAGGTTATGACAAAAATCTGTTTATAGATTCAGTAGATACAGATTTTGTTGTAAGGTGTATGATGCATGGGTACCAGACTATAAGATTGAATGACTGTTTTTTATATCATCAGTTGGGAGATAAGGATGAGAAGCAGATAAATATTAACGGACACATTTATAATACAAATAAGTATGGTCCGCTGCGCTACTATTATCAGTATCGCAATGCACTTTATTGCAAGAATAAATTTCGTGGAAGTGCTTATGAGTTTATTTGGGATGAGGTTTTGAATGTATTAAATAATACTGTTTCTCTAGAAGAACGGTCTAAGGATATATCAGAAATGATAGTACAGGCAAAACAAGATTATTCGAAACGAGTCATGGGTAAATATTGTGGTGTAAAGTAAGTTAGACGAAATGTTCATGCATTTGACATATAAAATTTTCCAAATATCAGCTCTTTCATTTGCATGTAATTGATTACAATTTAAGAAGAAAGTAGTGCTTATGATGATTAGAACAATCATATTTGGAACAGGAACATATCTGAAAAAAAGAGTAGGTATGTTACCTAAAGAATTTAATATTTTAGCTTTTGCTGATAATAATAGTTCTTTATGGGGACAAGACTTTATTGGCAAAAAGATTATCTCACCGGATGTTATTTCAAAATTTAAATACGATATTATTATTATTGCTGTAAGCAATAAATTTTTTGAGGAAATCAATAATCAATTAATTTCTTTAGGAATTCCAGCGAGTAAAATTTATTCTTTTGAATTTATTACTGCTATGAAAAAACAGGGGGAAATTAAATATTACGGAACTAATGTCCACAACTTCTCGGCAGATGTTATTATTATTAGTAATGAGTTGAATTACACAGGTGCACCTATGGCATGTATTTCTGCTGCGCTAGTATTAAAAAATAATAATAAAAAAGTCTGTATTGCTGCACCTAGTGCTGATTTAAGACTTGTGAGAGAAATTAATGAAAAAGGAATTGTTGTTGTAGTGGCACCAGCCTTAAATCTTCCAGGAAAAAAGGAATTGTTACTTGCAAAAAATTGTGATTTTGTGTTAGTTAACGTATATACAAATATTTCTGCTGCCTGCGAATTTAGTAAGATAAAGCCAGTTTTATGGTGGGTTCATGAAACTAATGATATAATTCATATTACAAATATAATATATCATTGTAATATTATTAAGCCTAGTTTTACAGGGATTCATACGGTTGCTGTATGTGAAAATGTGAAAGATAATCTAAATTCTGTTTGGCCAGATTTACCGGTAACAATTATGAATTATGGGTTATTAGATTTTTACAATACGAAGATAAAAGATAAATCCAAGTATTATAAGATTAACTTTGCAATTATTGCAAACATATATACATTAAAAGCACAAGATGTTTTTGTGAAGGCAGCACTGGAATATTTTAAAATCTGTAATGTACCTGCAGAATTTTGGATGATAGGTTCTGGTAGTAAATCAGAATTTTTTGATGAAGTAATGGAACTTTCTAATAAAAATCCCAATATCATCTGGAAGGGAGAAATGAGCAGGGAGGAGTTGGAAAGTATATATCCTCAAATCGATGTAGTGGTATGTCCATCCAGGCATGAGGGACTACCTATTGCCGTAAATGAGGGATTGATGAATGCTAAAGTATGTATAGTAGCAGATACTGCCGGTGATAATGATTACATCATTGATGGTGAGAGCGGATTCCTCTTTCATGGTGAGGACGTTAAAGGATTGTCTGAAAAGATGAAATATGTGGCTGAAAATTACGAAAATCTTGGAGAAATGCGCCATAATGCACGTCAGGTTTATTTAAATCACTATTCAATGGATTCATTTAGTGAAAGATTAAACAACGAAATAGAATTAACTATAAAAAACTGGAGACCGAATTCTAAACATTCAATTTTTGGTAATCAAAACCTATTAGAAACAGAGGCAGACTAAAAAATTGAGCTTTTAAAGGATGACTGGAATAGCATGATTTATGAAGAAAAAGTGTCAGTAATAATACCGTCACTTAATGTATTTCAATACATACAGAGATGTATTGAGAGCGTCAGAACTCAAACACTAAAGGAAATAGAGATACTTTGCATCGATGCTGGTTCAACTGATGGCACTCTTGAAGTCATCAGGAGAGAAGCTGAAAGCGACTCAAGAATTACACTTATTCATAGTGATAAAAAAAGCTATGGTTATCAGGTAAATCTTGGAATATCTATGGCAAATGGAAAATACATTTCCATAGTTGAATCGGATGACCAGATAGAAAGCGATATGCTCGAGAAGCTTTTTGGAGAATCTGAGAATAATAAGCTTGATTTCATTAAGAGTGATTATTTGGCTTTTTCTCATGGAAAGAAAAATAAGAGGAAAATATTAGAATCTGACAAGCTATATAATAATATCTTAAATCCAAAGCAGATGCCACTATTGCACACTATGGATATGAGCATTTGGACAGGTATATATAAAAGGCAGTTTATAATTGATAATCATATCCTGTTAAATGAGTCAGCTGGTGCTGCTTTTCAGGACATTGGGTTTGTTACGCAGGTCCTGTGCTATGCGGAGAGAGCAGAGTATTTGAATGAACCGTTCTATATTTATACAGAGAATAGAGAAGGGGCATCAACTCTGAATAAAAAGTGCTTTATATATGCATATCAGGAATGGAAAAGGATATTTGAGAATCAGATAATCTCTGATGAGATATTTGAGTCGCACAGGAAGTGTATAGTCACAAGACTTGTAGATACAGTATTGCCTGAATCAAAAAAAGTTCTCATATCGGAGGATTATAACATTGATTCTACATTCTATAAGGAGCCGTGTGAGTGGTTCTCTCGACTTATCAGAAATGAATGGAAAAAAGGCAATATTCTTTTCAGCAATTTGACAAGAGAATCGCTAAAGGATATATGGCTTTTTACATATAACCAGAAAAGCTATAGTGAAAAGATTAAGACAGAGAATCTGCTGATGCAGAGCATAAAAGAAGAACTGAAAGAGACTCTCCTAAATCTGAAGAGACCATTTGTGATTTTCGGGAGTGGTCAGAGAGGAAGAAGGTTTCTTGAGGAATATGTTCTTCCGTTAGGTCTGAAACCACTTTGCTTTGTGGATAATGATAAGTCAAAATATGACAGCTATATAGATGAGGCCCTAATAGTTGATCCAGAAACCTCAGTTGAAAAATATTGCGATGTAGTTTATTTTATAGCTAATAAGAAAAACTCTATAGATATTGAGGCGCAGTTGCTGGGATATGGAGTTAACAGCGATAATATTTTTATTTTTTAAATATGTTTACAGAAGCACAGGAACAGATTCAAAAAAAAATGGCACAGGATATCATTTATCATCTTCCTCTAGGTATCATCAATTGGTATCCTTTCATGACAGACAAACAGAGTGATCATAAGATTCGAGCATTACTTGTTGAGGGAGAAAACAGTGGAGATGTTTTTCGTGAGTTTCTCTTATCAAAAGGTCTGGATGTAACGAGCTACAGTATTGATGATTCTTCATTATTAGATATTAGTGAACCTAAAGATCAGGAGTACATATCTGATAAGAATGAATTAAAAAAAGATGATACTGATAAATACGATTATATCATCTGCATCGGAGTATTGGAGTACTGCCATGTGCCCGAAAAATTGCTTAAAATCTTAGCTGATTATTTGAAGAAGGATGGCATTTTTCTCCTGGGAACTGACAACAGGTTTGGTCTCAGGTATTTCTGTGGAGACAGAGATAAGTTTACTGGCTGTAATTTCGACAGTATAGAGGATTACTACAGGGTAGATGAAAATGAATTCCGCCAGATGGATGGCAGATGCTATTCCAATGAAGAAATCAAACGAATGACTGATGGGGCAGGTCTTGTATGCCGGCACTGCTATTCGGTGTATCCGTCTATTGAAGCTCCTCAATTGATTTACCGTGAGGATACTTTTCCGAATGAGGAGATTTCTGGACGGTATTTTACTGATTATAATCATCCGGATACGGTGTTTCTGCAGGAGAACCAGATTCTGCAGAGTATTTCTGGCAGCAGGCTTTTCCATGAGATGGCTAATGGATTTCTATTTGAATTATCTGGTAGGTTGCTTCGTGAAACTGCTAATGATATTAAGCATGTAACCTTGACAATGGACCGTGGCAGAAAACTTGATTTTGCCACCTGTATTGGAGATGAAAAAGTAATAAAGAAGCCTTTGTATGAAGAGGGGACAGAGCATCTAAAGGATATGGTATCCTTACAGGATGATTTGAATGCTCATGGTATTCATGTCGTAAATGGTTGCTTAAGTTCTGACGGATATGAAATGCCTTTTATTGATGCAGAAAATGGTGTGAGCCATTTTACGAGACTTGCTGATTCTGATAAAGAGCTCTTTTTTAAGGAACTTGACAGATTTATAGAGAATATAAAGAGCTCATCAGAGGTATCAGAAGTTAGTGCGTATGATTTTCTGAAAAAGAATGGCTATGGCTCATTTTTTCAGGATGCTGATGAGGCGGACTTGGGGATATGCCTGAAGCATTGCTATATAGATATGGTTCCTTTGAACTGCTTTATAAGTGATGGAGAGTTCCTGTTCTATGATCAGGAGTTCAGGTTTGATGATTATCCGCTAAATGCGCTGCTTGATAGAGTAATTGGTGTTCTATCTACGCCTCAGATTACAAGATTTATCAGCAGGGACGAGATGCTGAAGCGGTATGGATTGTATCAATACAGAAATATGTGGGATACGATTGGAAACAGTTTCGCGCATAAGCTTCGAAATGTTTCATTCCTTGGCGAATACGACTCTGCCCATAGAGGTGATTATGAAAATATCGGCGATAATCGCCTTAGAATGAATTATTCTGAATCTGAGTATGAGAAGATTTTCCTTAATATCTTTAAGGATACTGACAGGCTTCAGGTTTTCGTATTTGGTGCCGGTCAGTATGCGGCGTATTTTCTTGAGATTTATAGTAAGCATCTAAAAATCGCCGGGATTCTTGATAATAACAGGAATAAGTGGGGAACGGATTTTCATGGGAAAAAAGTCTTCCCGCCTGATGTTTTAAAAGACCATGACCCTGATTCATATAAAGTAATAATATGTATGCTCAGGTTTCAGGACGCCTATGAACAGGCAAAATCTCTTGGTGCGAGGCATATAGGAGTTTACTACAGGCATAGATCATACGAGCTGCCATGGCAGAGAAATTCTTATAAAAATGAAGAGCCGGTTGATGTAGCCACGTCAGATAATAACCAGAGCCAGACAAAAAAATACAATGTGGGTTATGTGGCTGGCGTCTTTGATCTCTTTCATATAGGACACCTGAATCTTCTTCGACGCGCGAAGGAGCAGTGCAATTACCTGATTGTAGGGGTTGTCTCAGATGAGCAGGTCAGACGCTCAAAAAAGAGAGAGCCTGTAATACCATGCAGGGATCGAATGGAGATCGTAAAGGCCTGCAGATATGTGGATGAGGTCTTTGAGATACCGATAGACATGGCCGGCACCAGGGATATTTACAATATGTACCACTTTGACGTACAATTTTCAGGAAGTGATTACGCACAGGATTCGGGCTGGCTGGCAGATAAGAGATATCTCGAAGGGCACGGGTCTGAGCTCGTTTTTCTTCCATATACTAACGGGACAAGCTCTACACAAATCAGGGAGAGCCTGTTAAAGGGCTAGTGAATGCGGCTTTTTAAAATATGGCTTTTTAGAAAGAGAAAAGATTATGGATGTAATTTTTGATACTTATGGGCTTTTCAAACGATTCAAACAGCCTAAAGGAAATATTTCTGATGTCAGGAAGGCTGGCTTTTCAGGTGCACTGCTTGATTTCAGAAATGCCTGTCCACCAGGAATTTTTAAACATATGACTAGAAGCCGTAATGATGCAAAGGCCGAGGGAGAGGTTTTTCTTCCAGATGAGCCTGAAAGGATTGGTGAGACGGTTAAGCCGTTTCTTGATGCCTGTAACAGTAATGGTATACAGGTGAAAGGTGCAATGGCTCCAGTGATCCCGCTTGACAGGTCGAATCCGCTTATGAATGATTACCAGCGCGTACTCTCAGCATCAAGTGTCAGGTGTGCGATGGAGTCTGGCTGCAAGTGGTGTATTGTGCCACCGCTCTTTGTTGGTATACCGCTTGAGAAAGAAAAAGATGTAAATATCGAATTCTACAGGTCTTTTATTCCAATACTAAAGGAGTATTCTGAAAAGCATCCAGATAAAGAATTTAAGATTCTATTGCAGAATCAATGCCGTGACCACAGCGGGCATTTGGTCAGAGGAATACTTTCTGATGCAGACGAGGCTGTTGAATGGCTCAATGAGCTTAACGAAGATTCCAGAAATATAATTGGCAGAGATGCCTTTGGTTTCTGCCTTAATATCGGCCATGTAAATGTCTGTGGCCAGGATCTCGATGAGATCACACCAGTACTTGGTAATTATATAGATGCAGTTATTCTCACTGATAACAATGGAAATGAAGACTGCGAGATGCTGCCGTTTTCCTGCGCGTCACGTGGAATTGGTGGAGACCTGGCTAATGCTGATACAGACTGGCGTTCAGTTATTCGTGGACTTAGAAAAATAAAATATGACGGGCCGGTTATTTTTTCAATGTCAGACACCTTAGCAGCATTCCCGGTATTTATATGGCCGCAGCTTATTGCGTTTGCTAAGACTGTTTCTGACTTCTTTGTCTGGCAGCTTACGATGGAGCAGACTATCTCTAAGTATTCTCATGTGGTGCTTTTTGGCGCTGGCAATATGTGCCGGAATTACATGATGGATTACGGTGAGAAATATCCTCCACTTTTTACCTGTGATAACAATAGCAATCGGTGGGGTGAGGAGTTTTGTGGACTGGAGATTAAGTCTCCTGAGAGTCTGAAGAACTTGCCTGAAGATACAGGAATTTTTATCTGTAATGAGTATTATACAGAAATCCGTTCGCAGTTAGAATCAATGGGGATTAAATCGAAGATTGAGTATTACAGCGACAGATACCCGAATACTGAGGCAAGGACCAGACTTAAAGGTCTTTGGAAAAACGCATGATCTGCATTTAGTAAAAGATTTTACAGACAGATGGTGATTGCAAAAGGTTTTTGATATTCAAACAGACATTGTGAGGAAACGATATGCTTGAAATAGGCGTGCAGACACACAACATCGTAAAAGACGAGAATCCCGAGGAAGGATTTAAAATGATGAAGGCAGCAGGCTTTGACTGTGCTGACTTTTCTCTTAATATGTATCTAAAAAATACTGATCTCTATCAGGACAGATTGAATGGATTTTTTGATCAGAGCATTGATGAGCTGAAGGATTTTTTCAAACCTCATGTAGAGGCAGCAAAGAAGTGCGGTATCAGAATCCATCAGATGCATATGCCTTATCCGAACTGGATTCCGACAGCAAAGGATAGCGTCAATGAATATCTGATTCATGAGATGGCGCCAAAGAGCATTCAATTAAGTGAGTTTCTCGGGTGTAAATATATAGTGGTGCATGGCCTTAAGGTTAAGGATTACTATGGTACTGAAGAGGCAGAGTGGGAAGCTACCGAGAACTTTCTTCATACTATTCTCCCAATGGCTAAGGATATGGGAAAGGTTACCTGCATAGAAAATATCTATACTTCTACAGGTGGTCATATCAAAGAGGGCCCTTGTTGTAATGCGAGGAAGGCGGCTGAGAGAATAGATAGAATAAATGAGCAGTATGGATGCGAGGTGTTAGGTTTCTGCCTGGATACCGGCCATGCGAATATCGCCGGAATCGATCTCGAAAGGTTTATGACGATTCTTGGAAAGAGGATTAAGGTTCTCCATATCCATGATAATGATGGTGAGAGGGATCTGCACCAGATGCCGTTTACTTTTACAAAGACAAGAGAAAACAAGCCATCGACAGACTGGGATGGCTTCTTAAGAGCATTGAAGAAATCGGGCTTTGACGGAGTGCTGAACTTCGAGACAGCACCGGTGCTTACTTCCTTTCCTGAGGAGCTGAGGCCAGAGGCACTGCATATGATCGCTGCGATAGGGCGTTACTTCTCAAATAGGCTGGATGAGATGTAAAAGGCCTGCTTATTTTTCGCAGAAAATTCAATTGATTTTATGCTCTGTGCCTTTTATAATGAAATGAGGTACCTGAGCGCGGCGAGAAGTATGAACTTCATCGGCTGATTGGAGCATTGCTATCGAGTGAATTACAGCAAGAGGCAAAGCTTGAAATCATAGAGCATGAATATAACATTCCAATAAATAGAGACTTGAGAGAGGACGTGAGCGTCATGTGTAATTTGAGCGAAGGAATCGAAGAGAAAGGCATTAAAAAAGGCATTGAAAAAGGCATTGAGAAAGGTATTGAAAAAGGTATTGAAAAAGGTGCCAGGCAGGAGAGTGAAAAATTTATTCTTAATATGTATCAGCAGGGTTGTACATTAAAACTGATAGCGAGTGTGGCAGGTATCAGTACAGATGAGGTCGAGGCTATTATAAATAAAAAGAAGCCTGCTTTGTCATGATTATCAGCTACACATGTGAATTGATTTACTCAGGGACGGCAGATCAGTGGTGATTTACCGTCTCTTTTATGTTATAATAACACTGAGTTAGTCGTAAAGAATGATAAAAGATATGTGTTGATTTAAATCCTGTTTTTTGAGATTATGTGGAGGCAATCAATATGAGATATAAGGAAATGGCAAAAAATCTAATAGACTTGATACCGGACAGCAAAATGATTTATGTATTATCCTATTTACAGGGTGCGGCAGTTCCGGATGATACTCCGAATGATGAAACGCTAGAAGGAATTCATGAATTAGAGAATGGTGGCGGAACTACATTTAGCGGAACTACAGCAGAGCTGTTTAATGAATTAATGGCGGATTGATATGTTAGATGTACGATATTCTTCAAAATTCAAGAGAGATTTTAAAATCTGCTGCAAACGTGGATATGACTTATCACTACTTCAAGATATAATCAATAAGTTAAGGATTCCTGAGAATTTGCCCGATAAAAATTAAGACCATTCACTAGTTGGCAATTATTCAGGTTATAGAGAATGTCACATTGGGTCAGATTGGCTTTTGATTTATAAACAGGTTGGTAAGGAATTAAGACTTGATCGTACTGGCACTCATGCTGATCTTTTTGGTAAATAATTACATTGTTGGTGTTTAATGCGTGTCATGTGGTAAATATATAAAGCAAAATCGTTCGGAAAGAAGCAGAGTGTGTTGTCAAGTGGTGGATTGCAAAACTCCTATGACTTTTGCTATAATATCTGCAAAACTCCTATGACTTTTGCAGATACGAGGCTGTTATGTATAGAGAAATCATCAAAGACCTTATCAAGTGGAAAAATAATAATCGAAGGAAACCTCTTATCCTTACCGGGGTAAGGCAGTGCGGTAAGACTTATATAGTTGAGGAATTCGGAAGGAATAATTTTTCAAATCTGGTTGTGGTAAACTTTGAACAGGACAGGTCTGTCTCTGCGCTGTTTGATTATGATTTTGACGTAAACAGAATTGTAACTGAGATCAGCCGGCTGAAAAAAGCAGATATCATTCCTGGTCAGACGCTTTTATTTTTTGATGAAATACAGGAATGCCCGAAGGCAGTTACTGCTCTTAAATATTTCTGTGAGGATTTGCGCGGTCTCCACTTGATTGCGGCGGGTTCTCTTCTTGGTGTGGCATTGACACATAAGAATATTTCTTTTCCTGTTGGAAAAGTAAATCGGATGCAGCTGTATCCGATGAATTTTAAGGAATTTGCCATAGCCTGCGGTGAAGAAAATTTCATCCAGACGCTCTCTGACTGGCCATTTGACAGGGAGATACCAGATCTTTATTCTGTTCCTATGAAAAAACTGCTCGATGACTACTACATAGTTGGTGGTATGCCTGAAGCTGTGAAGGTTTGGTCAGAGACTCATGACTATGACGAGGTAACTGATGTACAGAACGAAATTTTAAATGATTACGAGTCTGATTTCGCAAAGCATGCGCCACTGTCCGAGGTTCCAAAGATTAAGATGATCTGGAACTCTGTGCCGGTGCAGCTTGCCAGGGAAAACAACAAATTCGTTTTTTCTCATGTAAAAGAGGGTAAACGTTCGGCTGATCTTGAGGATGCGCTTGAATGGCTGATTGATGCGGGAATCATATATAAGCTGTGCCTGGTGGAGAAACCGGAGCTTCCGCTTTCGGGCTTTGCCAATTATTCATATTTCAAGGTCTATCTCTGTGATTTGGGTCTTCTACGTGTTCGGTCTGGTTTATCCCCCAAGACTATCATTAATGGCAGTGGGAGCTTCATCAGATATAAAGGAGCAATGGCTGAGAATTTTGTTTATGAGGAGCTGGTATCGATTGGGAAAAGTCCATACTTCTGGCGATCCGGGAATACGGCTGAGCTGGATTTTATATATGATGGAGACGATTCAGTTGTCCCTGTTGAAGTAAAAGCCGCTGACAATACACAGGCTAAGAGCTATCGGATTTTCTGCAAAAAATATTCTCCGCAGACCGGTTTTAAAATTTCACGCAAAAATATCGCTGAAAACTTTTGTGAAAACACCCGCACGATAAACCTGCCGATGTATATGACCTGGAATATAAAGAGGTATGAGTGATTTGTGATAGAATAATTTCTTAAATTTGATTTTTCACATGGGCCGATTTGGAAAGATAAATATGATGTGGCTGCCAGTAAGGCTGAGAAAAAGTACAATGTTCCAAAGGAAGAGTTTTTGGAGATGCTCAAGTCATATAAGCCAGATGATGAGTTGAAGCAGGGGTAAAGTACAAAAATATTAACTTAGGGATGGTAGATTCATGACGATTTACCGTACTTTTTTACTAAAAGTTTGATAACCAGGATATTTGAATGGTATAGTCTAACTGATTGGAAAACTACTAATTAAAAAGCCAGAATTTATTTACAGGTGATATATATGATTAAAAAATGGAACAGTGAAGAAGAGGCCAGAGCAGAGATTAAGGCTATGGTCGGGGATTATTATAATCAGTTCAAAAAAAGTGAAAATGATCATAGCGATTTCAAGCCGGGAGACCGTATGGGCTATGGTGGGAGAGTTTATGATGAAAAAGAGATGCAGGCACTGACTGATGCCTGTCTTGACTTCTGGCTTACTACTGGCCGCTTTTCCAAGCAGTTTGAGGAAGAGTTTGCTAAATGGATTGGTGTCAGATATGCTCATCTGGTAAATTCAGGATCTTCAGCGAATCTTATAGCTTTTAGTGTACTTACTGCCAATGAACTGTGAGAGAGAGCAATCAGGCGTGGCGATGAGGTAATAACAGTTGCCTGTGGCTTTCCGACTACAGTAAATCCAGTGCTTCAGTATGGTGCTGTTCCTGTATTTGTAGATTTGACTATACCGCAGTATAATGTGGATGTCACTATGCTCGAGGAGGCATATACACCTGGAAAAACAAAGGCTGTAATGCTTGCACATACGCTTGGAAATCCGTTTGATATAAAGACGGTAAGAGATTTCTGTAACAGGCATAATCTGTGGCTTATTGAGGATAATTGTGATGCTTTAGGGTCTAAGTATACTATAGATGGTAAGACACGGTATACTGGCACCTGGGGTGATATAGGTACATCATCATTCTATCCTCCGCATCATATGACTATGGGAGAGGGTGGTGCAGTTTATACGGACAACCCGCTTCTGAACAGACTGATACTTTCATACAGAGACTGGGGAAGGGATTGTTACTGTCCGTCTGGCAGGGACAACACCTGTGGCCACAGATTTGATGGTGATTATGGTGAATTACCACATGGCTATGATCACAAATATGTCTACAGTCATCTGGGATATAATCTGAAGGTGACTGACATGCAGGCTGCTGTGGGATTAGCTCAGTTAGAGAAACTTCCAGAATTCATTAAAATAAGAAAGCACAACTGGTCCAGACTTCATGAACAGCTTTCTGATCTGGAGGAACAGATTATTTTACCAGAGCCTGTGGAAAATTCAGATCCGTCATGGTTCGGTTTTTTGATATCTCTAAGACCAGAGAGTGGACTGAACAGAAACGATGTAATAAATTACATAGAATCTCATAATATTCAAACGAGGCTGCTTTTCAGCGGGAATATCATAAAGCAGCCGTGCTTTGATGAAATCAGAGGAACATCGGCCTACAGAGTTGTTGGGAATCTGAAACAGACTGATTTTATTATGTCAAATACCTTCTGGGTCGGTGTTTATCCGGGAATGACAGATGAGATGATAGACTATATGGCACAGATTATTAAAGAGGCAGTAAGGAAGTAATAAAGATCAAGGAGCAGATAGGCATATGATGCTTGATTTTTTCAAAAATAAAAGAGTGCTTGTTACAGGTCATACTGGTTTCAAGGGAACATGGCTTTCAAAAATTCTTATAAACGCTGGTGCTGAGGTGACTGGATACTCTCTCGGTCTGCCGACAGAGCCTTCTTTATTCGAGATGGCAGGGCTTGATGCCGTAAATGACATCCGTGGTGATATAAGGGATTTGAATCACCTGAAAAAGGTTTTTGATGAATGCAGACCACAGATTGTCTTTCATCTGGCGGCTCAGCCGATAGTGAGGGAATCATATAAAAATCCGGTTTATACGTATGAAACCAATGTGATGGGAACAGTAAATATACTGGAGTGTATCAGGCTGACTGACTGTGTTCGTTCATCGGTGATAATCACAACCGATAAAGTTTATAAGAATAATGAATGAAGCCGAGGTGGCATATAAAAGAGTGTATAAAAAAAACAGTTGAGTTTAGTAAGACATATATAGAGAATCCTGATAGACTGCCAGAAGAGATGGATAGAGAGATTGAAACCTTTTTTACAAGTATATGCTCCGCACAGATATGATTAAGAAGGTGGCGGATTATTTTATCTAGAAGATTTCTGTAAAGAAGGTGATGAGAAAAATGGAACAGCAGGTAAGATTTAATAACACATTAAATAAAGACTTGGACCTTAGTGTTACTGAGGATGGGAAAGATTATTATTGCCTTACAGTAGGAAGAAAATCGTACGTATCTGGTATGGCAATAGATTCAGGTGCTGTCAGAGGCCATATTACTATTGGCAGATATACGTCTATTGCAAAAAGGATAGTCTTAGAAATAGGGTTTAATCATGATCATCATCTGGTTTCAAATTTTCCATTTAAAGATTTTGACAACACTATTGACCCGGCTCAGCAGGACTTAAACCATTATTATGAAAATAATCACTATCATGTCATTATAGGAAATGACGTATGGATAGGGGACGGAGTCAGGATATTAGGTGGGGTTCATATAGGTGATGGTGCAGTGATAGGCATGGGAGCTGTTGTTACAAAAGATGTGCCGCCTTATGCTGTCGTTGTGGGGAATCCTGCTAGAGTAGTGAAATATCGTTTTGATGAAGAAACTATCTCAAAACTGATGCAGATCAGATGGTGGAACTGGGACGATCAGACTATTCAGGACAGGGTTCCTGAAATGAAAGATCCTAAAGCTTTTGCAGATAGGTATTATAAAGAGCCTGCAGAGATTCCTAACTCTGAATTTACTGATTTGATGAACAGAATGAAAGAAGAAGGAGTAAAGATTTTTTATTTCGTTCTTGACTGTAATGCACCGCTGCCTCTATGGGAAAAGGTCATGAGGTCTTTCATGGAAGCATACATGAGAGATAACAGGCAGCTTCTAATCGTTAATATCCCTTTATTTGTTCAGAGCGACAGTACTTATCAGGGTGTAGAAAAGGTTTTGGACGATTTTTCGAAAGAATGTGATGGAATAATAAAAGTTTCAAACGGTGATTCTTCATTTTATCATGCAGATGTATATGTGGCAGGAAATGATGTCAGGTCTTTAGTATATCTAGATAAAGCTTCTGCGTTAGGGATGGAAGTCAGGAGTGCCTGTGACTGGGAGTCTGGTCTCTTCTGAAGTAACTGCGTGAAAGGTATTTTTTGTAGGTAAAGGTAATGAACAGAATTTATATCATTTGTATTCCCAATAAAGCCAGCGGTGGGCCGGAAGCTATGAATCAGCTGTGCAGAGCGCTACGTGATATGGATTATGATGCACAGATGTTTTTCCCGCCGTATGACACACAAAAGTATTCATCGCCTATATGTGATGAATATCTGCATTATGAAAATCCATATACATTAAAGGCAGATGATGCTCCAGATAATTATTTTATTTTCCCTGAAATTATGACTATCAATAAAATGCCGATGCTGAAACACTCAAAGAAAATCATGTGGTGGCTTAGCGTAGACAATTTTCTTGAGCAAAATGGGGTGTTTGGAAAAGACCTGCTGAGCGAATTTATCAATCTGTATTATGATTATCATTTTGTCCAGTCCGAATATGCCAGAAGATACTGTATCGACGAAATGGGTATTCCTGAGGAAAAAATATTCTATATATCCGATTATCTGAACGATTCATATATATCAAAAGCAAAGGATAATACCGAAAAGCAAAAAAAAGATCAGGTATTATACAACCCGAAGAAGGGCATTGAATTCACAAAACTTTTGATGAATTATGCTCCTGATATCACATGGGTTTCGCTGATTGATATGACTTATGATGAAGTGCGGGATACGATGCAGGAGAGCAAGGTGTATATAGATTTCGGCAATCATCCCGGAATGGACAGGCTTCCAAGGGAGGCGGCAATCAACGGATGCTGTATAATCACAGACAGGAGAGGAGCGGCCGCTTTTCGAGAGGACGTCCCGATTCCTGATAAGTACAAGTTCGACGACAACGAGGATTCTGTTCCAGCTATTATTGATGCAGTCCGTTTTCTGCTCCAAAACTATGATTCATCCAAAAGCGGTTTTAATGACTACAGAGTATGGATCAACGGAGCCAGAGATAGATTCTACAGTGATACTGAAAAAGTTTTTGGAACGATAATCCAGAAATAGGAATCTGATTGCCGATTGGATTATTATGAAAACGAGTATGATACTTATTCGAGAGTTTGAAAAAAAGTCTGTAAAAGTTTTCATATAGGGTCTTTCATGATACAATTATTTTAATTCATGGAGGGCCTATTATTATGGCAAGAAGAGAAAAGCAACCAGTACACCACGTTCAGATGACAGATGGCAAAAGAGCCATCATCCAGGGGCTTCTGCAGGAGTATGATA
>JAJGAH010000001.1 GCA_020844525.1 Eubacterium sp. | reverse complement strand
AAATGTGGAGAATCTGACCATTATGGCAGATCACCACTGCCTGCAGCAGATACAGATCAAGCTGCTTCAGAGCGCGATCAATTATACGGTGCAGGGAGGCCGCATCGATCTTGAGGTCAGGGAGCTTTTCCAGACGCGTGACATGGTCACGCTGGAATTTTCTGTAAGGGACAGAGGGATTGTCATAGATCAGGAGAGACTGAAGCTGCTCTTCCAGCCCTATGATTATCTGCGGAAGAAGATAGACTCTCATATCGGCTCTCTGGATATGGACCTGATCATTCTGAAAAGCTATGTGCGTGCAATGGGGTCAGATACACTCACTGCGGAGTCAGACGCCTCTCGCGGCACGAGAATCTCAGTTACGCTGACGGTGCCACTGGCGGAGAGGCCTGCGGGAGAAGCTCGCACGACAAATGAAGATACGGATTTTTCCGGCAAGCGTGTCCTTGTGGCAGACGACAATGAAATCAATCTTGAAATCATCCGGAAGATTTTGTACAGCAAGAATATGAATGTCGTCAGTGCGACGAACGGGCAGGAAGCGGTTGACATATTCCGCCGGGAAAACGGACAGTTTGATCTGATTCTGATGGATATTCTGATGCCGGTGATGGATGGCCTGGAGGCTGCGAGAAAAATCCGTACCATGCGGGATATTCCTGGTGCGTCAAGGGTACCGATTGTCGCTATGACTGCGAATGCGTTCCGTGAAAATTTTGAAGAGAGCTTTAATGCTGGCATGGACGCGCATCTGGTCAAACCCGTGGAAGCAGAGCGGCTGCTAATGGTCATGTCTGATGTCATGAACCGCAAGAAGCAGGATTAACGCTTGGCTGTATATCTAAAAAGAGTATCGCTGGAGTGGGTTCAGTTGTAAGCTGTTAGAGTATCGGTGGAGTTAACTGTAATCTGAAAGAATAATGGAGACTTAGGTTTCGCAGTAGATCCGTGTGAGTATTGGCAGCATGGGAAGGACAGTTGACGGAAAAAAGATGGACAAATTGATTGAAGAACTGAAGAGCTGGGGAGCGGATACAGACAGCGGGATCCATCGGGTGATGGATGACGTATCGTTTTACCATTCACTTGTGGTGCGCTTTGCTTCTTTTGCTGAGTTTGCGCAGCTTGAGAAGGCCCTGAATGAAGGATCGTGGACAGAAGCCTTCCGACTGGCGCACAGCCTCAAGGGTGCGTCTGCCAATCTCAGCCTGACGCCCCTTTACCTTGCCGTCAGCGACCTGACGGAGGATTTGAGGAAATATGCAGTTCCGAAGATGCCGAAAGAAGCAGAATTGCGGCAGCGGAATACTCTGGAGGATCAAAAAGATAACCGGGACGATCAGGAGAATAGCCTGAGTGATGAGAATCCGGATGGTAGAAAACGGATGGAGACGGTGGTTTCCGACGCACATCTGGACCGGTTCCGCAGGGAAAGAGATTCGCTTCGCGTGCTCGTCGCTGATGTATCAGTTTCCGGTGGGAAATAATACGGAAATGGGTCTGTCTGATCTGCGGGATACTTATAAAAGATTATTGCAGTCCGGCAGACTACGTGCTATTGTACTAATCGAATAAAAAAATTCACTGCGTAATAAGAAGACAAAGGCGTCTTGTATGTGGAATAAACCATATACAGGATGCCTTTTTTGTCTGAAAAAGGCGCAGGGCCATACTCATTTGCAAGAGCAAGGCTGCATGTTTTTGTACAGGAGGAAAAAACGATGGCATTAGCAGAAGACTTACCAAAGATTGTTACAGGAAAGGTTCCGGGACCAAAGGCGAAGGCGGTTCTGGACAGAAGAGACGCAGCTCTTCCAAAAGCACTCTGCGGATATACCTATCCGGTTGTCATTGACAGGGGCGCGGGCGCAATGGTTAAGGATGTCGATAGAAATGAGTTCCTCGACTGGATTGGCGGCGTAGGTGTCCTGAATATCGGATATTCAAATCCGGAGGTTATTGAGGCTGTAAAAGCACAGTCCGAGAAATATTTCCACACCATTTTCAATGTCATCTGCCATGAAGGATATGTAAAGCTGGCAGAGGGACTGAACAAGCTGATTCCCTGCCGTGGTGATGTGAAGAAGACCTACTTCGCAAACTCCGGTGCAGAGTGCGATGAAAATGCCATCAAGGTTGCAAAGTCTTATACACATCGTGGCGGTGTGATCTGCTTTACCGGCGCTTTCCATGGCCGTACCAACCTGACCATGGCACTGACAGCCAAGAAAGCTTTTGCACAGGGCATGGGACCTTTCCCGGCTGAGATTTATCGTGCACCGTATCCGTATCTCTATCGTGCACCGAAGGGATACAGTGAAGAGGAAGCTATTCAGTACTATCTGGATGGACTGAACAAGGTATTCGATGAAGGCATTCCGGCAAAGGAAGTTGCCTGCATGATCGTTGAACCTCTGCAGGGCGAGGGCGGATTCATTCCGGCACCGATTGAATGGGTAAAGGCAGTACGTAAGATCTGCGATGACAACGGCATTCTCCTGATTGCAGATGAGGTACAGTGCGGAAACTGCCGTACCGGTAAATATTTTGCATCTGAGTACTGGGCAGAAGCTGGTGCCGCACCGGATATCGTAACAACTGCCAAGTCCATTGCAGCAGGTATGCCGCTGAGCGCCATTACAGCAAGAGCCGAGATCATGGATTCTGTCCCGGCAGGAACAATCGGTGGTACCTATTGTGGAAACCCTGTTTCCGTAGCAGCTGCCAATAAGGTTATGGAGATTTATCTGAGAGATGACTTCCCGGCAAAGGCAAGACACATCGGAGAGATGGTCATGGGAAGATACAAAGAACTGCAGAAAAAGTATCCTGTCATCGGAGATGTCCGTGGACTGGGCGCAATGATCGGTATTGAGTTCGTAAGAGATCGGGAGACCAAGGAGCCGGCGACAAAGTTCACTGCAAATCTGATTCAGTGCGCACTGCAGAAGGGCCTGCTGATCGAGAACGCAGGAACAGACAGCAACGTTATCCGTTTCCTGGCACCGCTTGTCATGACCGATGAGCAGACAGAGAAAGGACTTGAGATCTTCGAGGAGTCCATCAAGGAAGCACTGGCGATGGGACTGTAAGGACTCTCAGGTTTTTTATAACCCAATAAGCTTTCTTTAAAGCTCTAAAAGTTTTTATCCCGGGACAGGTACTGTCCCGGGATATTTTGCTTCTGCTCACCCATTATACAAGATGAAGTTCTATGTTTTTTTCTGAAGATATTGCTGCCATTCTGCAGAAAGATCATGATCACTGATGATAACATCCATTTCTTCCAGCGGCGCAAACAGACTGGAACGCATGATTCCAAATTTTGAGGAATCAGATAACAGAATTTTCGTTTTTGAAGAATGCAGAGCAGTTGATTTTGTGGTTACTTCATATTGGTTGGAGCAGGTTAGCCCCATCCGGTCTACTCCGGATGGGGAGATAAAGATTTTGGATGCTCGCAATCTTTGAAGCAGTTCAATGTTTTCGGTTGACTCAAATGACAGGGACGAACGATGAAAATATCCGCCTGCCACAATTAAATGTATATTTGGCCGATCATAGAGCTTTTGCAGAACGTTGTAGTTGTAGCATATGATCGTAAGCGGCATATCAAAAGGCAGAGATTCTACCATGAAATTGACAGTGGTCCCGGTGTCAAGAATAATGACATCATTAGGCTGCACCATCTTGGCCGCATAAGCTCCGATTCGGCGCTTGTTCTCATTGTGGGCTTCCATGGCTGTTGTAAATTCATAATTCAGGGACGAATTACCGCTTAAATCAGGCATTTCAGCAGAGACAATCGTCACTGGTTTTGTTGCAGAATTTGTCAGCATATTTTCTTCGATATACTGAATATCTCTTCGGACAGTCATTTCAGAAACCTGATATTTTTTTGCTAGATTGCGCACAGTATAAGTGGGATTTTGAGATATTTCCTGTGCGATTGCCTGAATGCGTAATGCCTTTTTTAGCATATTTTCTTCCTTCCGGATATTCTGGAAATCTTATATTCTCTTATTGCAGATTTATTCTCTATATGCATTTCAAGCATTTCTGATCTTCTCCTGGATGCCATATCCCCCAGCGTGATGCCTCAAATGTCATAGGGCAGATGTTATATCTCATATGGCACAGCCCAGATGTCACACCTTGGATGCTCTATAGAAGCAAGTTTAGCACAAAAAGTTCCATCTTTCAAGAAAAATGAACATAAATGTTATTATAGTGCAAAATAACAACATTTACATTAAAAAATAAACAAATTCACACTCGAAATTAGAGCTAAAATAAACAAAAAAATACTTTTTACACATCAAATATTGACATATTCCACATACATGGTTATTATTGTGGCATAAAAAGAACAGAAAGTTGACGAAAATCTTCGAAAATCAGTACAAAACAGAAGCGAATCACATCAATAACAAACAATTATGATCGATAACAACAATATATATCAAAAACGTTCATATTGATGGAGCAGTAAGATCACCGGTTACAGCTTTTTGTACTGGATAGAAGAAAGTATATTCTGTTCGCGTAATTTAATAAAGGAGGGAAAGTATGAAATTTAAAAACCTGAAAAAAGTAGTGGCCACAGTTCTGACAGTGGCAATGGTGACGGGACTTGCAGCATGCGGAAGCGCATCCGGAAGTGCTTCATCTGCGTCGAATGGATCTTCGGCGACAACTTCCTCTGCTGTAGAGAAAAGCGCCGGAACATCAGAAGAAGTGACGGCAACATCGAAGACGACAACAGCTTCTACTGATAACCCTGTAGCTGGGAAAAAGGTCGCGTACATCATGCTTCTTCCATCTGCTACGATTTTCCAGATGTGGAAGGATTCCTGTGCGAACCTATGCAAGGCAATGGGTGTAAGCTTTGATTTCTTCTTCTGTGATGGAGATTTCAATAAGTGGCAGGATACGATTCGAACCTGTGCTGAGGCAGGCTATGACGGACTGGTTGTCAGCCATGGCAATCAGGATGGCTCCTATGTATTCCTGAAGGAAATCCACGACTCCTACCCGGATATGAAGATCGTTACCTTTGATACGCAGTTCTATACGGACGGTGAGTATCAGAAGATCAATGGAGTTACCCAGATGTTCCAGCTGGACAAATCCCTTGTTACAGTACTTCTTGATCAGATGATCGCAGATAAGAAAGCCAGAGGAGAAGACGGACCTGTTCGTCTGATTAAGGTTTGGAGAGGCCCGAATTATAACAGTCCGTTTGATCGTCGTGAGGTAGGCTGGGAAGAGTATGAAAAGGCAGGAAAGATCAAGACCGTTGGCGAAGTCCAGCCGCTGGAGGATTCCGTAGATTCTGCAAATACCGTGACCGCAGCATATCTGCAGACAGTCAATCGTGATGATGTAGATGGAATCATTTCCTTCTATGATCTTTATGGACAGGGCGTTTATAACGCAATTCTTGAAAATGATAACTTCAATGGGAATAATGGTGATGCACTTCCGATGGCTTCTGTTGATATTGATAATGTTGATGTTACCAATATGCAGACTCGTCCGGACATCTGGACTGCAGCCGGAACAACAGACTGGACGCTGAATGGAGAGATCGCTATGAGAATCCTGTTCCTTGAGATGGCAGATGACTATGAGGATATCTACGATCCGGCTACCGGCAAAAAGGGCGTCGATGTTGTAGAAGTTCCAGGAACAGCAATTCTGGCTAAGAACCTTAAATCTGATTCTACAGTTGAGAATCTTGGCGATATTGCCGGAGAGACATACGGTAATCTGGATTATCTGTCTGAGGCAAGCTGGATGCCGAAAAAGCTGATTCACTGAAAGAGTGAGATCACGAACAAAATCAAAATAAAATACGGTGATCTTTAGGGGTAGGGCGTCGGGTCAGAAGCCGGCGCCCTCTCTGTTCTAATTTGACGTATTCTGTTTTATCAGACTGAACAGGACAGAATTGTTTTTCAACAGAACGAAGAGAGAGTACAGATATGAAAGAAAATATCACACTGGAAACAAAACATGTATCCATTGAATTTCCCGGTGTAAAAGCATTGGATGATGTTAATTTTTCTGTGACAACCGGGGAAATACGCGCTGTTGTCGGTGCAAATGGAGCAGGAAAATCCACATTGATGAAGGTGCTTGCGGGAGCAAATCCGACATATACCGGAGATGTTCTTCTCAATGGGAAGAAGGTTGTTTTGCAGCAGCCCGTGGATGCCAAAAAACTTGGTATACAGATTGTGTATCAGGAGGTAGATACTGCTCTGGTGCCGACTCTATCGGTAGCTGAGAATATCATGCTCAATGAGATGGTAATGCATGGCGGCGGGGTTATGCGCTGGAAATATGTTCGTGATGAAGCCAAAAAAGCGCTTGCCAGACTAAACATTACGGATATCAATGTAAAAACACTGGTACAGAACCTTTCTCTTGCGCAGAAACAGATGGTTTTGATTGCAAGGGCGGTACGAATGGATTGCCGCTTCCTGATTCTGGATGAACCTACAGCTCCCTTAAGTACTTCGGAAACAGAGGAACTGTTTAAGATTGTGAAACGTCTTCGTGAGACAGAGAATATCGCTGTTATTTTTATCAGTCATCGGTTAAATGAGATTCTCGAAATCTGCGAGAGCTATACCGTGATGAGAAACGGGAAAATCGTAGGCAATTCTCAGGTTACTCCTCAGACGACGACAAAAGAGATCGTAGAGAAGATGCTGGGGCGGTCCTTTGAGGAGAATTTTCCGAAGGAGGCCTGCCCGATCGGGGAGGATATTTTCAAGGTTGAGCATTTGAGCGGAGCGGACGGCAAGGTTGATGATGTATCCCTTCACATCCGTAAGGGTGAAATTGTAGGGATCGCGGGATTGGTCGGCGCTGGAAAATCTGAACTCTGCAAGACCATTTTCGGAGCTTACAAGAAAACGGGCGGAAGTATTGAACTGAATGGTAAGACTCTGAAAATCAAGAACCCATCAGATGCCGTGCGCCAGGGAATTGCACTTGTTCCAGAGGAGCGCCGTAAGGAAGGCGTTCTTGTGAATGAGACAGTTGCATTTAATCTGTCAGCGGCGAATCTTGGTGACTTCTGCAAAGCGTCTTTTGTACAAAGGAAAAAAGTAAATCAGAATGCGGAAAAGCTTGTTGACGAGCTGGAAATCAAGACGCCGTCTATCCGTCAGTATGTACGTAATCTTTCCGGAGGAAATCAGCAGAAGGTGGCAGTTGGCAAATGGCTGGCTGCAGACTGTGACATATATATGTTTGATGAGCCTACAAAGGGCGTAGATGTCGGTGCAAAGCAGGATATTTTCCGACTGATTAACAATATTGCAAAGAGAGGCAAAGGTGTCCTGTATGCATCCTGTGAAGATTCTGAACTTCTTTCGCTGACAGACAGAATATATGTGATGTACAGTGGGCGGATTGTTGCAGAGCTGGAGACAAAAGAAGCAACAGACAACCGGATCATGAACTTTGCGGTCGGCGGAAAAGAAGCATGATGAGCGGACAATAGAACCTGGAGGATAAGGCTGTGAATACAAAAACAATCAATAATAAAAAAAGTGTTATAAAATTTCTGGTTGACTGGGCTGCCGTATTGGCATTGTTTCTTTGCATCATCGTGTTCTCTCTGATCAGCGGAACGAAATTTGCTTCTGGCAGTAATGCAGTCAACATTTTGCGTGCCATGGCGATCAATACCGTATTTGGCATAGCGGCAACCATTACAATGGCCCCGGATGGATTCGATATGTCCGCGGCAACGCTTGCAAGCTGTTCGGCCTATGCATTTGTTTCCGGTTATCTTTGGTTCGGATTCAGCGTTCCGGTTGCCATTCTCTTCTGTATTGTTGTCACCGTGATAATGTATCAGATGACGATGTTTCTGATCCTTGTCTGCAAGATTCCGGATATGCTGGCAACCTGTGCGCTGATGTTTGTCCATCAAGGTCTCGGCCAGTGGTATATCGGAGGAGGTGCCGTATCCACAGGTATGAAAACATCCTGGGGAGCAGATCCGGCAAGGACAAGCCTTTCCAATGGTTTCCAGGCAATTGGACGTGCACCCTGGATCATCATCATAATGCTGGCTTGCGTGGCAGTCGCGCATATTTTCCTGACCTATACCAAGCATGGCAGATTCCTTTACGCAATGGGTGGTAATAAGGAAGCAGCAAAGCTTTCCGGAATCAATGTAAAGAAATACCGTTATCTGGCAGGTATGATCACAGCGGTATTTATCGCAATTGCCGGAATTCTGGTTTCTTCACGTGGAAGTTCTGCACAGGTTATGTGCTGCGATAACTATCTGATGCCTTCTCTGGCAGCTGTATTCGTAGGCCGTACCGTGGGAGGAGCAGAAAAACCAAATGCCCTTGGTACACTGATTGGTGCTGCACTTGTCTCCACACTTGAAAATGGTCTTACTATTCTGGCAGTTCCGTACTATGTACTTCCGGCTGTTAAGGGCGCAGTTCTGGCACTGGCTCTGATCGCAGCATATGCATCCAAGAAGGAAGACTAATCAAATTTGTTTTTTCAGGAAATGGTAACGGGTTTAGTTTTTTGACATTCGAATTTAGAGGTTGAGTATGACTGATTTTTCAAAATATTTTCTAATGATAAATGAAGATGATCCGGTTGCAACTGAGAAAGTTGTTATCGAGTATACACTTTTAAAAACACAGGGAACCGAAAAGGGAAAGATCGATTGGGACAAAGCTTCCATGAAGGCGAAAATTCCGGCAGAACACGGCAATCTGAATCATGTGTGCCGGGTAACCGATGATAAGGGCCATTCGATCTATATTAAGCAGGCTGGTCTGGAAACACGGATCTCAAAAGATATGAAAGCTTCGCTGGACAGAAACCGTCAGGAGTCGGAAATTCTCCAGCTGGAAGAGAAGATGGCGCCGGGAATGGTTCCCCATATTTACTTTTTTGATACGGTTATGTGTGCGTCCGGGATGGAGGACTGCAGTGATTTTGAGGTAATGCGGGATGCCATGCTGGAACATAAGATCTTCCCACGGTTTGCGGATGATATTTCCACTTTTATGGTGCGCACACTTCTTCTGTCCAGTGATGTTGTAATGGATCATAAGGAGAAAAAGGAGCTGACGCGCCGCTTTATCACACCGGATCTGGATGATATCACGGAAAAGCTGGTTCTTATGGAGCCATATCTGGGTGCGGAGCGCAACAATGTTTACCCGCCGAATCAGGCTTTTGTTGAAAAAGAGCTTTATGGCGATCAGGCGCTTCATCTGGAGGTCGCAAAACTGAAATTTAACTTTATGACAAATGCGCAGGCACTTCTTCACGGGGACCTTCATACAGGATCTGTGTTCGTGAAGGAGAATGAAACGAAAATTTTCGACTGTGAGTTCGGAACCTTTGCGCCAATGGGCTATGATATCGGCAACGTAGTGGCCAATATTATTTTTGCCTATGACAACGGTTTGTCTACGGACGATAAGCCCTTCTGCGATTGGTGTCTGAAGACGATTCGGGATACTGTAGATCTGTTTATCGAAAAATTTAAAAAGCTGTTCGATGAGATGGCAACTGAGCCGATGGCAAAGGTTCCGGGATTTAAGGAATACTATCTTGCGAGCATTTTGAGGGATACAGCAGGATATGCGGGGACAGAGCTCCACAGAAGAACGGTTGGCATGGCAAATGTTGTAGATGTCACGTCCATTAAGGACGAGAAAAAACGTCTACTTGCAGAACGTATCAATATCTTCACTGGAAAGGATTACATACTCCATCAGGACCAGTTCTGTACAGGCAGCGACTTTGTCAAGGCTGTGGAAAGAGCAAAAACAGCGGCAGAAAAAACGATTTGACAATGGGGAATAGACGGAACGCGATAAGAATGCAGGAGGAATCATATGTCATCACTGAATGATTTTTTTGAAAAGGTCATAACTGTAAAATGGGGACCGGAAAAAAAGAGCGTGGATATTATTGATCAGACGCTTCTTCCAAATACGATTAAGAGGATCCAGATCCGTACACAGGAGGAGATCTGGGAGGCGATCAAGAAGCTTCGTGTCAGAGGAGCGCCTGCGATCGGTGTGTCAGCGGCTTATGGTATGGCTGTTATCGCCAATGACATTCCGGATGAGAATTACGAGGATTTTTATAGAAAATTTAAGGCTTCCAAGGATTATCTTGCATCCTCCAGACCAACTGCCGTCAATTTGTTCTGGGCACTGAATCGAATGGATGATACTGTTAAGGCAAATAAGGATAAGCCGGTTTCTGAAATCCGTCAGCTGCTTTATACTGAGGCAGAGAAAATTCGTGAAGAGGATGTTCAAATCAGCAGAAACATTGGAGAGACAGGCTTTCAGCTGATGGAAAAACTGAAGGAAGAGGGGAAAGAGCTGGGAATCCTGACGCACTGCAATGCCGGCACGCTTGCAACGGCTAAATATGGCACAGCAACTGCTCCCATGTACATGGCATTGGAGCACGGATGGAAGGGCACAGATATGCATGTATACTGTGATGAAACCCGTCCTCTTCTCCAGGGAGCGAGACTCACGTCTTTCGAACTTTGCAATGCGGGAATTACAACATCTGTACAGTGCGATAACATGGCAGCACTGCTAATGAAGACGGGAAGAATTAAGATCATATTTGTCGGGTGTGATCGTGTAGCAGCAAATGGAGATGCCGCAAATAAAATCGGTACCTCTGCGCTTGCTGTACTGGCACACCATTATGGAGTACCGATGTATATCTGTGCGCCCAGTTCCACCATTGATATGGCTACGCCGACAGGCGATGATATTCCGATTGAGATGCGTGACCCGGATGAGATTAAGAGTATGTGGTATAAGGAGCCCATGGCCCCGGCTGGTGTTGACGCTTCCTTTAATCCGGCGTTTGACGTGGCTGATCACCGTCTGTTTACAGGAATTATTACGGAAAAAGGACTGTGCCATGCGCCTTATGAGGATGCGTTCCGCAAGCTGGGAATTCACTGAGAATAAAAAAGCACCTCGCGTTCTGGCAGGCAGAATATTGACAGGAGGTGGAAATGCAAATGGAGAAGAAAATAGAATATCCTGACGACCAGACAGCGCAGGAGATGATCCTTGAGGTGGGGCGCAGGATGTATGAAAGGGGTTATGTTGCTGCCAATGACGGCAATATAACCTGCAAGGTTGGTCCCGATACAATCTGGGCTACACCGACTGGCGTGAGCAAAGGATTTATGAAAAGAAAAATGCTGATCAAGATGAAACTTGATGGCACCATATTGGAGGGAAAAAACAAACCGTCCAGTGAAATCCGCATGCATCAGAGGGTTTATCAGGAGGATCCGCGTGTTATGGCCGTAGTACATGCACATCCCAAATTTGCGACCCTTTTCGCCATAGCAAATAAACCAATTGACAGCCGGATCCTTCCGGAGGGGATTGTTCAGCTTGGGGTGGTTCCCTGTGCCAAAACCGTAATTCCAGGCACACAGGATGTGCCTGATTCCATCGCACCATACGTGAATGACTACAATGCAGTGCTTCTTGGCAATCACGGGGTGCTGACATGGAGTGAAGACAGCATCCTGCAGGCTTATTACCGACTGGAAACGGCAGAGTATTTTGCAGAGATCATTTTGTACGCGCATCTGTTCTTTGGAGATGATGTGAATCAATATACAGACGAGCAGGTGGATCAGTTGCTGGAAACCCGGTCAAGGCTTGGAATACGGAAAGGCGGAAGACCAAGTTGAAATGGAGCGGATAAGATCCTCATCATAAGATCTTATCCTTGATGAGATTAAAGCAGGAGGGAAGAAAATGCTAAAGGGAATACCGGATCTATTGACTCCGGATCTGCTGAAAATTCTTGCAGAAATGGGGCATGGGGACAGGATAGTAATAGGAGATTGTAATTTTCCTGCGGCATCTGTTGCAGAAGGTGGGGGAGGAAGAAATATCCGGTGTGACGGGCACCGGGCAACAGAGGTGCTGGATGCAGTTCTGCAGCTTCTCCCACTGGATTCCTTTGTAGAGCATCCGGTAATCATCATGGATAAGCCGGAAGATCAGGCGGATCTTCCGACACCTGTATGGGATGAATTTACAGATATTATCGGTCGATATGATGACAGAGGAGGGCGTGCAGTCCAGTTTGTCGACAGATTTAAATTTTATGATTTGGCAAGAAAATCTTATGCAGTGGTTTCCACAACCGAGCATGCATACTATGCCTGCATCATATTGCAAAAGGGGTGCCTGTGATGAAAAAAATAATAAACAAACCGGAAGAGTATACAGATGACATGTTGCGGGGAATTTATGAAGCGCATAAGAATGAAGTCAAATATGTCGGAAATGATTTGAGATGTTATTGTACAGCGCATAAGATACCTGGAAAAGTTGCGATTGTCACTGGCGGAGGTACCGGACATCTGCCACTGTTCCTGGGATATGTAGGAGATGGACTTTTGGATGGATGCGGTGTAGGAAGCGTATTCCAATCTCCCTCTCCAGAGCAGATTTTTGAGATCACAAAGGAAGTGGAATCCGGTGCAGGTGTTCTTTATCTGTATGGGAATTATACAGGGGACATAATGGCTTTTGATATGGCTTCTGATATGTGTGAAATGGAGGATATTCAGACCGCTTCCATTACAGGCGCTGATGATGTGTGCTCCGGTGATCCTTCGGTCCGTCGTGGTGTGGCGGGAATTTTCTTTATGTATAAGGCGGCCGGAGCAAGAGCGGCGCAGATGGGAAATCTGGAGGAGGTCCTGGCAGCGGCCCGAAAGGCGAAGGATGGAACCAGGACAGTTGGATTTGCCCTGACGCCCTGTGTCATTCCGGAACTTGGACATGCAAATTTCTCACTTGGTGAAAATGAAATGGCCATGGGTATGGGCATTCACGGTGAACCTGGTATATGGAACGGCCCGTTAAAATCCAGCAGGGAGCTGGCGCAGGAATCGCTGGACACGATTTTGAAGGATATGCCTGTCGAAAGCGGTGAGGAAGTCAGCGTACTGATTAATGGACTGGGTGCGACTTCACAGGAAGAGCTGTATATTCTTTGCGGGGATGTTCTGAAGATTCTGAAGGATAAAGGCATTCACGTATACAGAAGCTTTGTAGGAGAATATGCAACTTCAATGGAGATGGCAGGTGCCTCTGTTTCTCTGTGCAGGATGGATCAGGAAATGAAGGATTATCTGGATTATCCTGTTCATACGCCGTTTCTGACAATGCTGAAGGGAAATTAAAGAAATTTAAGGAAGATTTTGTTTTTTCGTGCTGAGAAAGTTGGTATCATTATGGAAAAGATGACCAGAGAACAGCTTCCGGATTTATTTCAGTCGATTGCGGATGTTTTTCGGGCTCATGTGGATGAATTATGCGAGATGGATGCCAGGCTTGGAGACGGAGACCTGGGGCTCACCATGCAGAAGGGTTTTGGTGCATTGCCTGAAATCGCTCAAGAGCTTGATGAACCGGATATCGGTAAGGCTGTGATGAAATGTGGAATGAAGTTGTCGTCAATTATTCCCTCCACGATGGGCTTTCTGATGGGGTCTGGGTTGATGGGGGCAGGCAAAAAAATTGTTGGTAAGACAGAGCTTTCCGGATTGGAGCTTGCAGAATTCTACCGCGGATATGCAGAAGGCATTATAAAGAGAGGAAAATGCTCTCCTGGTGACCGCACGATTCTGGATGCGATTGACAGCGCAGCATCAGAAGCAGAAAAACTGATACAGGAAAATCCGGAGGCGGATTTCTGTGAAGTAGCTGCAGCGGCGGAAGAAGGCGCGGATCGCGGCGCTGAGGCGACGAGGAATATGGTTCCGAAATTCGGAAAGGCCGCTGTACACAGAGAGGCAGCGAAGGGCATTCGGGACCAGGGCGCAGTGGCGGGATTATATCTTGCGAAAGCGATCGCTGCGTTTGGAAAGAGTAAAGATGTAACTTGATATTTCAGTTTCTGTCCCATGGCAGCGCTGATCAACTGTAATTTTGAAAAGGTGCGGGAGTCTATGGTAAAGGTTCTGAATTTTGGATCATTGAATATTGATTACGTATACCGGGTGGATCATATTCTGGTTCGCGGAGAAACTCTGCTTTCTGAAGACCGAAAGGTTTATGCTGGTGGCAAGGGATTGAATCAGTCGGTAGCGCTTGGAAGAGCCGGACTGGACGTCTGGCATGCAGGCAATGTCGGAGAGGAAGGAAGGTTTCTTCTTGATATCCTTCAGGATGCACACGTTAATACAGATTTTGTTCGTGTGTTGAAGGATATTCCCTGTGGTCATACGGTGATTCAGAATGACAGGGACGGGGACAACTGTATCCTTCTTTTTGGAGGTGCCAATCAGTGTGTCACCGGGGAACAGATTGAAGATGTTCTGGGACATTTTCAGGCAGGGGATGTCCTTGTTCTTCAGAATGAAGTAAACAGGCTGGATGAGATTATGAATCTGGCGCATGAAAGAGGTATGAAAATTGTTCTGAATCCATCCCCGATTAATCAGCAGATTTTCATGCTTCCACTGCAATATGTGGATTATCTTTTTGTAAATGAGATAGAAGCAGGACTTCTTACAGATACAAAGAGCAGGGATGCCAGTGAACTGGTTCCGGCGCTTCATAAACGCTTTGGGGATACAAATGTTATACTGACACTGGGCGGTGAAGGATCCTGGTATATTTCTGGAGATATGAGCATACATCAGGATATTTTTAAGGTGCATGCTGTAGATACGACTGCGGCGGGCGATACATTCAGCGGCTATTTTATTACGGGAATTCTGCAGGGTAAAAAGCCTGAGGAAGCGTTGTCGCTTGCGTCAAAGGCTGCAGCGATTGCGGTATCGCGAAGAGGTGCGGCCCCATCGATTCCGACCATGGAAGAAGTGATGCAGTTTTCATATTGATGATCTGGGAGTCCAATGATTGAAGTTCATGCAAATATCCTGAAATTCATGCCTGTAACCAGGCTGACAAACATACAGTAATATTTATTCGGATATTTATTTCCTGATTATGAAAAGAGGGACGTGAAACAGATGTTCACGTCCCTCTTTTATGCGATGATTTTGTAATTGTGAGCGCAGCACAATTATTGACTCTTTCCTTCAGCCTCTGCGTAGGAAATCAGTGTTGCGTCATGTGTGGAGGTCTTCCAGTCATTTCCGCTCTTGCGCTCCACGGTAATGGTGATCTTGTCACCGGAGGAATGCTTGGAAATGATGGCTTTCAGGTCATTGAAGGAGGTTACGGATGTGTCATCAACCTTTGTGATGATATCGCCCTCCTTGAGACCTGCAAGGGATGCAGGGCTGCCTGAGAGTACAGTCTTTACATAGACACCATCCGGGTAATCCGAGGTATCGACATCCTCCAGAGACTCAATATCAGCACAGGTGATGCCCAGGAATCCTGCATTTTCATCAATCTGTGAGGAACTGCTGTCTGAGGAACTGCTCTGCAAATCATTCTGATCTGAGGAATTTCCGCTGTCAGAATCACCGCTGTCGGACTTTCCTCCGTTTCCGTTACTGTTTCCATTTCCACTGTCATTTCCGGAATCACTCTGACCAGGTAACTGTATATTGCCGTCACCCTGGCCGAAATCCGGAAGATTATTGGAGAAATCCGAATCAAAAGATTTCTCGATCTCTGAAGCTGCACTGCTGACCGAGTGATTGATTGCCGCAGGAATCGTAGCGGACAGAATACCCGCGCCCACTGCGCCTGCTACAGCGCCTGAGAGAATGAAAAGACCGATTTTCTGGGCGATATTCTTTCCGTTTCCACCGTGATGCGGGCAGGAACCATGGTGCGGATTCCCGTTGTAGAAACCATTGTTTCCGCCTGCATTGCCATTCCAGGAATTATTTGACCCGTTTCCTGCATAGGGATTACCATTTCCGTTATTTCCCCAGGGGTTGCGGCCGCCGGAGGTGTTTCCGTTACTGGGATTTCCCCATGGATCTGTATTATTTCCATTGCCGGTGTTTCCCCATGCATTCGCAGTGTTCCCGGTGTTCTGATTTCCCCAGGGATTTCCATTGCCGTTCTGGTTCTGACCGGTATATGGATTCCCGTTGTTTCCAGGATTCTGGCTGTCACCATTCTGGGGGCCCCATGGATTATTGCTGTTTCCAGTGCTGCCTGTATTCTGTGCAGAATTTGTGTTATTCTGCGCATTTGTGTTGTTGGCGGCTGCACTGTTCTGTGCGTTATTGTCACCTGCACCGGATTCGTTGTTTATTGTATTCTGTGTTGTATTGCTATTTTGTGTATTATTATTCTGTTCGTCAAGCATAATTAAGAACTCCCTTCTGTAAGAGGAGGATGATCGCTGTACCGATCCCTTCCATTACGAATATCATAGAAAATAACCGTGAAGAAATCGTGAACAGGTCGTGAAATTCCAATGTTACAATATCAGGAAGCAGAGGAAACCGTGGCTGTACTGCTTGCAGAGACAGTTTCTGTGGGCTCTGATGTGCTGGAGCTTGAGGATGAAGTGCTTGCCACCAGATTAGATGTCGTCAGATTGAAATCGCTGTAGATTGTCGAGGATATCGTATAAACGGTATCGGCATCATCCACCCGCAGATAGTATTCAGAAATCTGACTGTTGTAATCACCAACGTCCAGCTTGTGAGAGGTTCCATCAGAGAATGTGACGGTTATCTCCATCGCCGGATCGTCCAGCCCGTACTGGGAGAAATCGGTGACTCCGGTGATCTCATTATCAGAGCTGAGACTGGACATATCCTTTGTCATCGTCTGGATCTGTGTGGTATCCACGGTCTCATCCGGGAAGTCATCAAAGGTCCAGGTGTCCTCCTTTGTGTCATGGCTGACCTTGAAGCCGCCGGCATCATTTGTGGCTGTGATGTTTGTAATAGCCTTGATCTCATCGTCTGTGAGTGACAATGCAGTATAGGTGCTGTCGTCCGCTGATTCCTTCTCTTCCTCTTTCTTGTTCCAGGCTTTTACTGCAAAGTAAATGCCAATGGCCGCTGCCAGTACAATCAGAAGAATAATCAGCTGTATTTTCTGTTTTTTCATAAAAATTTTTCCGTCCTTGTCAGTTATTCTCTTTCTGTATCCCGGGGGTTCAGCAGATCTCTTGCCTTCTTCTGATGCTGAAACCCGGGATTTCAGCCGTTATTATTTTTTCTTTCTGATCATCCAGATGGCAATACCGAATGCAAGCAGAGCGATCGGGATCAGAATGACAAACAGAATGGTCAGCATGACTGCTGTGTGGGTTGCCATGGTAATGGATGTATCATCCACTGATTTTGACGGGATGGACAGCGTCGTGGTGTCCTTGTTTACAGCCTGGATGGAACCGCTGAACAGAGAAAGGTTCGATCCGGATACCATCTCATTGGCATTGTCGTTAAAGATATAGGATGATGTATAAATTATTGCAGTGGAGGAGCTTGCATCTGCACTGCTGCTTCCGGATGCAGAGGAGCTGCTTACAACGCGTTCATCCGCAGCAGAACTGCTGGCTACGCTGTTTCCGGATGCGGAAGAGCTGCTGACAGCGCTGCTCTGTGTTCCATTTGAGGAGCTGCTCACACTTTCACTTGTGCTGCTTGTGGAGCTTCCAAGGCTCTTGACAGCCTTCAGACCGAGAATTCTCGTGCTGAGCTTATCGCTGTCGGTCTGTTCCATATCGGAGGCACTCTGAACACTGCTGTGAGAATAAGCACTCTCGGACGTTTCCAGGAGCGGTGTATAGGTGACAGAGCTGTCACTGGAGTCATAGGTGACCTCCTGTGAGAACGGAGCCATGATGTATCCGTTTGTGATGCCGGAGGTGATGGTATCGCTTTCCACATTCGGCAGCAGGTAGGTCGGGTACTGGTAGTAGCGGCTGCTGTCGCTGTCCATGACAACGCCGTCCTGCAGTGTGACGCCGTACCATGAGAGCAGGGTCTTGTAGTTTGTCATGTCATCGGTTGCCTGGTAGTTGGTCACAGCGATCAGATTGCCGCCCTTGCCAAGGTAGTCCTCCAGCTTCTGGAGATCATCGCTGGAAAGGTCAGTGGTCGGTGCATTGATGATGACTGCCTCGGCATCGTCCGGGATGCTGTCATTCTGCATGAGGTCCAGGTCTTCAAGATCGATGTTCATCTTGCTGACAGCGTCTGTAAAGGTAGTGGAGAGCGAGGTTTCGTTGTGGCCGGTCAGTGTGTAGATGACAGGATTGCTGCTGCTGGTGACGTAGTCAATGGCAGAAGTGATCTGACCCTCGCCATCGTAGCCGGTTGTTTTCTGGGAATATGTGGTGTAATCCATGGAGGTCTCATAGATGTCGCTGAAGTTGACAATCTTGCTCTTGTCCCCGCAGACGACGATCAGAGAATTCATGTAGATATTTGAGGTATCATCTGTGTACTTCTGAATAAAGGTAGGATCCTTGGCCGGATCGATATAGCTTACCTTGATATGGTCGGACAGAGCTTCATAACTCTTCAGTGTCTTGTTCAGTGTCTCATCTGAGGAGCTTTCCTTGTCGAGCACGTAGATTGTGACATCCTGATCCAGACCGGACACGAGATTTTTCGTATCATCGGTAAGGGAATAGAGACGGTTGGATGTCACATCGATATTCTGCAGTGAGTCCGGAAGCTTGGCAGCAGCCAGATTTACGATGACTGTGATTGCGAGTACAACAACGATCATCGCAGAGCTGTATGCGCCCAGCGCGAATGTCTTTTTTGAAATAGAATAGCGACGCTTCTGAATGATCTGTGTGGTCAGGAACAGGAACAGGAAAATGACAGTTGCCAGGTAGATGGCAGCAGTCAGGCTCAGACTTCCTGAAAGAAAATTCTCAAACTGTCCACGAACATTGATTGCCTCCAGGATTTTTGTAAGGACGGTGCTGGAGGTGAACATATTTTCAATGGTGGGGATCAGGTACATTACAAAGAGGAACAGAAAAGAAAGAACCGCCGCAACAATCGGATTCTCTGTCAGAGAGGAAGCGAAGATGCAGATGGCGATGCAGACCAATCCGTAGAGCCACACACCAAGAATGGCAATATAGTTAGAACCGAAGGATACATTGCCAAAGGCCTTCAGGATCAGAGGATAGATGCAGGTCATCAGCACCGGGATAGTGTAGACTGCTGCAAGCGCCAGAAATTTCTGAAATACTACCTGTCCTACAGATACCGGTGCGGTGAAAAGAATCTGGTCGGTTTTCTGACGCTGCTCTTCCGAGAAGGACCGCATGCAGAGTATCGGCATCAGGATCAGGAAGATGATCTCAACGGTGGAAAGTGCACTTGTCAGATCTGAGGAGAGACTCAGAAAGTTGTAATTTGCGACAAAAAATGACAGGAAGGCCCAGAATACAGCGATAAAAAGCCAGCCTGTTATGGAATGGAAGTTCGATTGAAAATCCTTTTTAGTGATTGCCTTCATCGATCAGATACCTCCTTCGGATCGGAATCAGAAGATTTATTTTTCCTGGCTTTGGAAGGACGACTCTTTCTGTCGTTCTTCTGATTGCCGGCATCCTGACTGGTGAGAGAAAGGAATACATCTTCCAGGGAACTCTCATTGCGGTTCATAGACAGGAAGTACATGCCGGAGCTGAATACTGCCTGTGATACTGCCGGGCGGATATCCAGGGTCTGCTCTGAGTGAATGACGGCGTGCAGCTCCTTTGGAGCACCCTTGCCGGGGTCCTTGCTGACGGAAACATCCACGCCGGACACCAGATCGATGCGGCGGAGAGCCTCTGCGAGTGCCTGCTGGTCATCGCCGAGGACGTCGATGAGAATCTCCTGCTTGTGATTCATGGAGGTACGCAGGTTCTCAGGCTTGTCGCTGGCGACCAGCTTTCCATTGCTGATGATCCATACATAGTCGCACAGTGCGCTGACATCCGAAAGGATGTGGGAGCTCAGTATGATGATGTGGTCTTCCCGCAGTGTTCTGACATAGTCAAACATCTCTTTCTGCTGCTCTGGGTCCAGACCAACGGTCGGCTCATCCAGAATGATGATGTCCGGATTGTTGATAATAGCCTGTGCAAGGCCCACACGCTGCTTATATCCCTTAGACAGGTTCCGGATCAGGCGGTTCTCCATGTTCTTCGTGCCGGTCTTTTCCATGGCATTTGCAACGGCCTTTGCCCGGTCTGCCTTAGGAACCTCCTTCAGTTCCGCGGCGAAGAACAGATATTCCTTTACAGTCATATCCGGGTAAACCGGAGGGATCTCAGGCAGATAGCCGATACGCTTCTTGGCCTCCTCCGGCTGCTTTGTAATATCAAAGCCATCGATCTTTACCGTTCCTGAGGACGGCGCCACATAGCCGGTCATCATGTTCATGGTTGTGGATTTGCCTGCCCCGTTTGGGCCGAGAAAGCCGTAAATGGTACCCTTGTCAGCTGTGAAGCTAAGGTCATTTACCGCAATGTGGTCGCCAAAGCGCCGGGTCAGATGTTCAACTTCAATCATCCTTTTAACTCCCTTCATTTTCTTTTTCTATTGGGATTGATGGGATCCGGACCACCGAAAGGAAATGATAGTCCGATTTTGATTCCCTGAAAAGAATATGAAAAATATGTGTTCTTTTGAATATACGATTGTGAAAATTCTGTGAAAAGAAAACAGGCATGAGAAGCTGTACTGTCTATGGAATGTATTTTGCGCAGGATATACGGTAAAGGCGTGTGTTTTTGGTCAGAAGCCCGGGAAATGAAAATTTTCGGTTTGTAATGTAGTAAAGCTGGAAGTATACTGAAAAGGAGAATGTTTACGAAAGCTGGAATCTGATGCAGAGGGAATAAACAGATATCAGGTACGACGGGAATTTAGTGACCACGAACTGGAATCAGCCACATTTACCCGGTGATCAGTTCGTTGGATAGTGGGGGATGAAGTTACGATATGGCGCGCAGGGTAATGCAATTATTATCACCAAAGGTTTTTAATGTAGATGACAAGGAAGGCTGGGAGATTCGGGATAAGAGAGAGGAATGCAGTTCCGAGTACAAGCCGATGATTCATGATCCGCTCAATGGAGCGGTGCTGTGGTTTTCCCATTATCCGGAAGGATATTGGAAGCCGGAGCACAAGCACAACTGCGCCCATGGAATCTATGTAATTGATGGCGAACTGAAGATGGGGGATGCCATCTACAAGCCGGAGACCTTCATCTGGAATCCGGCCGGTTATCCCTGCGGTCACGGTGCCGCGCCGGGAAAAGACTGCCGCTTTCTGTTCGTTGCAAACCGCCCATTTGACATCGAATTTCTGGATCAGCCTGTTGCCGGAAGTGAAGCGCTGCGGGAATTGCTTCAGAAGGATAACCAGCTGAAGGCTTATCCTGTCTTTGGCAATGAGAGCTGGATTGAAAAGGAAGAGCCGATCGGCTGCAGATTTTTTGTAAAGCCCCTCCTGGTTGACAGGGAGACCGGGATGACAGTGGAGTACGTTCGATTCCCACCGGATTTTGAGAGACCGGCGCACAGGTATTCCTGCGCATACGGACTTTATATCATCCGTGGCAGACTTCTGACATCCTTTGGCGTTTGTGTAAAGGGAGATTTTATCTGGTTTCCGTCAAGGTATATCAGCGAGCGTTTTCGCACTGATGATGAGGATTGTCTGGCACTGCTGATCTCAAGCAGACAGTATAACGTTGAAATGATGTGAAGTAAGCAGAAATAAATAAAGGAAAGGCGCCCGGGTCAGACCTGGGCGCCTTTGTGATAACCGGATTATGCGGTATTTATTAGTACATGTTTCGAAACTGAGAAGTATGTGCTTCAAAAGACCAGGAGGTATGTGCTTTAGAATCAAGAATTACGTGCTTCAAAAGACCAAGAGGTATGTGCTTCAAAATCAGGAAGTACGTGTTTCAAATCCAGGAAGTGTGTGCTTCAAAGCAAAGCAGCGCATGTCTCAAAGCTAAGGATTGTACGTCTTCGAGGATAATAGGGTGTGTTTCTGAATTCGGCTGCGAGCGCTTTAAAAATAGGTCACGATTCCGTATACAACCAGAAAACCGACCAGAACCGGTAGAATGTACTTGAAATACCACTTAAGCTGCTTTGGCACACGTATGCCGGAACCCTCATTGGCTTCTTTTATATAGTTGTCAAATCCCCATCCGTATTTCCAGGTGCAGAACAGAATAATCACAAAGGATCCGACCGGAAGACAGATGTTGCTGACGAAGAAATCCTCCATGTCCATGACCGTGTTGCCGGCCCGCAGCGGCTGGAAACTGCTCCACAGATTAAAGCCAAGCGCGCAGGGAATGGATCCCAGCGCGATGATGATTCCGTTGATCAGTCCTGCCTTTTTTCTCGGGGTGTGGTGCAGGTCGATGGCGAAAGCCTGAATATTTTCGAATACACCGATCATCGTCGAAAGAGCGGCAAAAAACAGAAAGATAAAGAACAGAGTTCCCCACAGACGTCCCAGCGCCATGGAGGCAAATACCCTGGGAAGTGTCAGGAAAATCAGGCTTGGACCGGAATCCGGTGAGATGCCGTAGGCAAAGCAGGCCGGGAAAATGATCAGCCCCGCTGTAATGGCCACAAAGGTGTCCAGACAGGTTACGATGACTGCCTCTCCTGCCAGACGCTTTGTCTTGTCGATATAGCTTCCGAAAATTTCCATGCCGCCCATACCGATACTCAGGGTAAAAAAGCTCTGATTCAGTGCGGCATACATAACATTCCACAGGCCGGCTTTTTTGATGTGGGCGACACTCGGCTTCAGATAGAAGGAAAATCCCTTCTCTGCGCCGGGAAGGGTCAGGCTTCGGATGCCCAGGACGATCATGATCAGGATCAGGGCGATCATCATGACCTTTGTCACCTTTTCGACGCTTCCCTGCAGGCCGTTGCTGCAGACAATGGCAGTGACGATGACAACGATCAGCATGAATCCGGTCAGGATTGTCGGAGAGCCAATCATATGCTGATAGATTGCGGAGATCTCCTCGGTCCCCATGCCATCAAAACGGCCGGCCGCCATCTGAACTGCGTAATAGAGAATCCATCCCGCAACGACAGAATAGAACATCAGAAGCACATAGTTGCCTGCCATAGACAGGTATCCCATGAGATGCCAGTGTGTGCCCTTCTTCTCCAGCATCCGGTACGCAGGCAGAATGCTTCGCTGACTGGCGCGTCCAATAGAATATTCCATGGTCATGACCGGTATTCCCAGCAGAAAAAGAAAGACAATGTAAATCAGTACAAAAAATCCCCCGCCGTATTTGCCGGTAATGTATGGAAATCTCCACACGTTTCCAATTCCAATCGCGCAGCCGGCAGACAGCAGAATAAAGCCAAGCCGCGAGCCTAAAGTTTCCCTCTTCTCCATGATAATAAGAATTCCTCCTCAAATATGCTGCAACTATTCCCCAAAGTGCTGCAGGCATTTTATACCGTCTGTTTCATTTCCTTGCGTCGTCTCCTGCGCACACTGTTGATATGACGCTCAAAATCCCCGCGGTTGATCAGATCAGTCAGAACGTACTGTTCAAAGGTAGGAACCGTGCTTGAGTAAAAACCGACCTTTGCCTGAAACTGTCCGGTCAGCTCCTCCGGCAGGATCATATATCCGATCCGGATGGACGGAGAGACTGTTTTGGAAAAAGTGTTCAGGTAAATGACGGTCTTCTTCGGCTCCAGAGAGAAAAGCGTATCCTCCGCCTTGGAGGAAAAGGTGAACTCTGAATCAAAATCATCCTCAATAATTGTGCCATTCCGCTCTGTGGCCCACCTTATATATTCCCGTCGCTTGGACGCGGAAGCCGTAATGCCGCTGGGATAGCTGTTGAAGGGGGTCACATGAAGGACGGTGGCCTTAGTATGGGCAAGGGCATCACTGCGGATACCTTCCGGACCCATTTTCAGCATATCGCACACGACCCCATTTGCCTCATACATGCGGCGGATTTTTTCGTACGACGGATCCTCCAGCGCATATATACGGTCATGGCCAAGAAGCTGCACAATCAGGCTGTACAGATATTCCGCACCGGAACCGATAATCACCTGGGAGGGCTCAATACGGATGCCCCGGCTGCGTGCCAGATAGGAAGCGATGGCGATCCGAAGCTCCGGAATGCCGCTTCCGGGAGATTTAACCAGCACCTTTTCTCCCTGCGCTGTGAGAACTCTCCGCATTGTTCGCGCAAGAATGCCATAGGGAATGCCGTCAGATCCGTCAGAAGCCCCGGAACGGCTCGTCTCATCCATGACGTCCCGCTCCTGATGACGCAGTCTCTTTTCCGAGTATGCATCGAGCTTGTTGCCTGACGCACCAGGCAAAGCGTCATTTCCGGACAAATTCCGGGAGGCGGTGGCAGAACTCACGGTCCCCGCCACCGGAACAACATCCGGTTCCCGGTAGCAGACATAATAGCCGCTTCGCTCCCGGGACTCGGCGTATCCCTCATCACAGAGGATCGCGTAGGTATGCTCTACAGTAATCACACTGATCCCAAGCTCAGAGGTGACCAGCCGCTTGGAAGGAAGCCTGGCACCATAAGGGTAGGCTCCTGTCACAATATCCTCCCGCATCTGCAAATAAAGCTGGAGATAAGCAGGCTGCTTTGCACTACGATCTATTGTATATCGCATGGTAGTTTCTTCTTATTCAATAATATTGCGTAATCAATCAATATAATATATTGGACAATTTTATGTAAGCTATCAACATTATGTAATCAATCAATGGTGGATAGCAATGATTGCCAATCATGACCTATGCAGCACAGCAAAGCGTTACGCTTCAACGCACGAAACACTTGTTTGATTATATATGAAACGTTACAATATTTCAATCTGTAAAGAACGGGCAGGATACAGATCAGGCAGGAGGTTCTGCAGCAAACGATAGGAAGTCGTTCGAAATTTCGCATGGAACCTGCCGCCCGCAGATGGCGACCCGCATTTTGGAGCCTCGGAGGGCGTGCAGATGGTTCCATGCGAAATGAGATAAGACGACGTGTTTGCACAGAACCTTCCTGCCGTCCCAAGTAAAGCAAACATGTATGCCAGACGGTTGTTTTTATCACAAAGTATGATATGATAAAAACTGCATGCGTTCTTTTACACGTTAAAGTGCGAAAATGGCACGATCTTTTTGTGATATAGTGTAAAAACGACGCCGCCTTTACTACATTGTCAGACGAGGAGAATAATATTATGGAAATGCAGATGAATTTTATCAGGAAACTTCCGACTCCAAAGGAACTGAAGGAAGAGTTTCCGCTGGATGAGAAACTGAAAGAGATCAAAGAACAGCGGGATCAGACAATCGAACAGATCTTTACCGGAGAGGACCATCGTTTTCTGCTGATCATCGGTCCCTGTTCTGCGGATAATGAAGATGCAGTACTGGATTATATGACCCGCCTCGCCGGTGTGCAGGAAAAGGTGAAGGATAAGATTTTTATCATTCCCCGTGTATATACAAACAAGCCGAGGACCCTCGGAACCGGATATAAGGGCATGCTGCATCAGCCGGACCCGGAGGGAAAAGAGGATATGCTCGCCGGTATCATCGCCATCCGTGAAATGCATACAAGAGTTGTCCGCGAAACCGGTTTTACCTGTGCAGAGGAAATGCTCTATCCGGAAAATCACAGATATCTTTCAGACCTGCTTTCCTATGTGGCAGTCGGAGCACGTTCCGTGGAGGACCAGCTGCACCGTCTGGTAGCCAGCGGCATTGGCATTCCTGCAGGCATGAAAAATCCAACCTCTGGAGATCTGACCGTTATGATGAATTCCATCACCGCCGCACAGTCCCGGCAGAAATTCCTCTACAGAGGCTGGGAGGTGCAGACCACAGGCAATCCGATGGCGCATGCGATTCTCCGCGGCTACGTGGACAAGTTCAATAACAGCATGCCCAACTATCATTATGAAGACCTGCGCAATATCTGTGACCTGTATGCGGAGCGGAATCTTCAGAACCCTGCAGTGATTGTGGACTGCAACCATGCCAACTCCGGCAAGAAATACCTGGAGCAGATCCGGATCGCCAAGGATGTATTGCACAGCATGCATGTGTCCAGCGACATCCAGCATCTCGTAAAGGGACTTATGATCGAGAGCTATATTGAGGATGGAAACCAGAAGATCGGTGAGGGCGTATACGGAAAGTCAATTACCGATCCCTGTCTGGGATGGGAGAAATCTGAAAGACTGATTCTTGAGCTTGCAGATCTGGTGGAGTAAAGGATCCGGATGTGGATTATTCTGTCGGAAAGATCTGCTTGAAAGCTGGCTGTGCAAATAGCGTTCTGAATGGAGAAGTACAGATGGTACCGGAAAACAATAAAAGAGATACAGGCAGGGCACAGGATCCAGGGGAAATGCTGGCCGGGCAGATTCTGCAGTTTGCGCGGGACGCATTGATTACAAGGATGCCCTATTTTAACCGTGCCATCCTGGCAATGCCGGTCGTTTTTTATACGCCCGCTCCGGTGCCTTCAAAGGCTGAACAGGGTTTGAAAATTCAGAACAGCCGGAGTACTGCAGAGACAGTGTCTGCAATGGAAGGGCAGAACCAAAAATCTGTCTCGGAAAAGCTGGCGGGAACCCTGTTCGGAATTGATACAGACGGGTATCGTCTGGAAAACCTTCCATCGGGTATCGGGACAAACGGAAGTTATGTCTATTGTGATGCAGACTACGTGCTTCATCTGTTTCAGAAGGACCGGACGAGATTGATCCGCACCTGGCTCCATATGATTTTTCACTGTCTGTTTCGCCACCCGTTCCGATATACCCGTCTGGAAACAGAGCTCTGGGACCTTGCGGCAGACATTGCCGTTGAAAATGCCGTGATGGAATGCACTCTTGCGGGACTGGAGCTTCCGGATGACTGGGACCGCAAGAGCAGGATCGGTCAGCTGCGCGGGTATGTGCAGCAGATGACGGCCGAACAGCTGTACCGCGTGTTTCAGAACCACAGGGATCTGACCCTGGATCTCGCGGATCTTTTCCGATTTGACCGGCACGAACCCTGGATGCTGGAGGACCATATCTGGAAGGAAATGATCATCCGCAGAGGCGGAGACTCTGTCGGGCAGAAATGGCAGACGATCAGCAGCGGTGTACAGGATGATATGGACTCCTTCGAAAAAAACCAGTCCATGCTTCCCGGCAAACTGAAGAAGGTATTCAGGGAGCAGTACCACAAGAGTGGATCCTATGAGAGCTTTCTGAAAAAATTTGCCAGACCCGCGGAGGAGATGTACATCAACCAGGACGAGTTTGACTATATCTACTATACTTATGGCATGCAGCTGTACCGCAACATGCCGCTGATTGAGCCGTTGGAATACCGGGAGACAATGAAGATCCGTGATTTTGTCATCGCCCTGGACACCTCGGGGTCCTGCCAGGGACGGGTTATCCGGAGCTTTCTGCACAAGACCTGGTCTGTCATGAAGACAACGGAAAGCTTTACGGAGCGCATCCATCTGCACATCATACAATGCGACAGCGAGGTCCGGCAGGATAAGACCATCACCTCCGAGGCTGAATTTGATCAGTATATGAAGGAAATAGAGATCACAGGATCCGGCGGCACGGACTTCCGGCCGGTATTTTCACGTGTGGATCAGCTGCGCGCCTCCGGTGAATTGAAAAATCTCCGGGGACTTTTGTATTTCACTGATGGATATGGAACCTTTCCGGCCCGGAAACCGGACTATCCGACGGCTTTCGTATTTGTGAGAGACCGTTTTGAGATACCAAAGGTGCCGGCCTGGGCTATGCGTGTCATTCTGGAGCCGGAGGAGCTTTCAGAAGCAAAGCTGCAGGATTGTTCAGAAAAAATGCAATAACAGGCTGCGGAGTGCTTCGCCATCCATAATAGAATTGAAATTGCCATGACAAACGGTGGAGAGCTTTGCCATTTGTTTTATATAGTAACAAATTTTATTGAAGGAACCGGATTTGCCGGTCTGCCGCACGAAAAGTTTTGCGGCTCAAACAACAGGGAGAAGATACGTGAATATTCAGCAGGCAAAGGAACAGATTCGTCAGGCGGTCACCATCTATCTGATGAAGGATGCATATGGAAATTACAGGATTCCGCTGGAACGCCAGAGACCGGTGTTTCTGATTGGTGCGCCGGGAATCGGCAAGACCGCGATCATGGAGCAGATCGCCAGGGAGCTGGACATCTCTCTGGTCTCCTATTCCATGACCCATCACACCAGACAGAGTGCACTGGGGCTTCCTTTTATTACAAGGAAAACCTACCAGGGGGAATCCGTAAATGTATCCGAATATACAATGAGTGAAATTATTGCCTCCATGTACGAGAACATGGAAAAATCCGGAAAAAAAGAGGGGATTCTTTTTCTGGATGAGATTAACTGTGTATCCGAGACACTTGGACCATCCATGCTGCAGTTTCTGCAGTACAAGACCTTCGGCAATCATCAGATTCCAAGGGGCTGGGTGGTGGTAACCGCGGGAAATCCCCCGGAGTACAACCGTTCCGTGCACGAATTCGATATTGTTACGCTGGACCGTCTGAAGGTCCTCAAGGCAGAGCCGGATTATTCCGTATGGAAGGAATATGCCGAAAAGCAGAGAATTCACCGGGCGATCCTGTCTTATCTGGATATACGGAGCGAGGACTTCTATACCGTTGAGACGACAGTAGATGGAAAAAATTATGTGACAGCCCGTGGATGGGAGGACCTCTCAGAAGCGATGTACCTTTATGAGGAGCAGGGCTTTCCGATTGACGAGATGCTCATCGGGCAGTATCTGCATCATCCGCGCATTGCCTCTGAATTTGCCACCTGGTATCAGCTGTTCCGGAAATACCGGGAGGATTACCAGATCGGCCGGATTCTGGAAGGCACCAATGATCCTGCCATCGAAAAAAGAGCGAAAAAGGCTCCTTTTGATGAGCGCATGACGCTGATCCGTCTTCTGACAGAAGCACTTCTGCCGGAAATCAGAACAAATGTCCGGGAGGAGAACTGTCTCAAGACGCTGCATGCCCTTTTGTCCGAAATCGGAAAATCAATCCGGGAGAAAAACAGCCGGAGTGTCTCTGAGCTTCTGACAGAAGAAGCACAGCAGGAAGAGAAAGATCTGCAGGAGCTTTCCTCCGCAAACGGGATCACCGATGAACAGAGAGCCAGAAGGCAGTACCCGATTGCCTTTATCCAGGACTGCCTGAAGCAGTTCCAGCTGGAAAAGCCCGCCGGATCAGAGCAGGAGTTTGCCCTGGTAAAGGACAGCTTCGCAAAGCGTGTCAGCACCATGCAGGCACAGACAACCAGAATCAGCAGCCAGATCACCAATGCATTTTCCTTCATCAGCCGTGTATTCGGTGATGGAAACGAAATGCTGCTTCTGGTAACGGAACTCACGGTCAACGATTACAGCTCCGCATTCCTGACAGAGCACGGAAACGAGGCCTATTATCGCTACAACCGGAAATTCATGCTCTCAGAGCGGGAGAAAGAACTTTCCCGCGAAGTCAACGCATTCGAAGGCTGAAGAAAGAGACGAGGGATCAGACACTTTGACACAGGGGGAAGCAGACTGCGAGGTGTCAGACCTCTTGTCACAGGCTTTATCGATGACACAAAATTATATTATGCATGCAAAAACGTGACAAACAGGCAATAGGCAGAAATTTAAGGTTTTATGATGGTATCCATAGATAAGTATTTAAAAAATGATCCGTTTCTGTTAAAATGTGCACGTGACGGAAATGTTGAAGGTTGTGACCGTATCCGGTTAAGGCACTCGGATACGGTAATTGTGTTTCCAGTGGAAAATTCCTACATGATGCGGGAGCTTCTCGAGGGCTTCGGGAAAAACGGCAGGGAATATGACTTTACCGTTTACGATCAGATTCTTGACCGGACCTGGATGGATGCCAGAAGAGCAGAAATGATTCTGATGCGGCTGAAGTATCCACTGGATCTTTCACCTGCGAAGGCAGAGGAGTACCGGAACAGGATTTCCCAAAAACTGCAGGAAATTCTGAAACGTATCGCCGCGGATCGGAATTTTACCGTACTGGAGCTTCTGGCCGAGGAGGGCTTTTTCACATCGGGGAACGTGGAAGGCTGTATTGAAACACTCCGCAGTGCCGGCGGCAGGGAAATGATGCTCTGGCTGATGAACTGGAAAAACCAGCATTTCGGCAGTGATACCTTCGATTTTTCGCTATAATCAATCTACGCGGCTGTGCGGACGGCCTTTGGGCTGTTACCCGTGCATGGAACAAAGTACTGGATACTAATACAGCAGGAAACGGAGAATCAGTTCACAGCCTGTGTAACACGCCTGGAAATAATCAAATATGTTAATCAAAATAAACGAGTGGTTCATTTATTTATTGGATGATTGTTCCGGCTATTCAGATGATTGTTCCGGCAGGTGATA